>JAPKZJ010000019.1 GCA_026393855.1 Candidatus Aminicenantes bacterium | reverse complement strand
ATTCTCGAAGTCGACCATCTCGCCCAGCAGGGACTTGACGGTGACGAGCTCGTCCGACGGCGGCAGATTAATCGCCGTATCGCGACTTCGAGATGAAAGGCCGAGCGGCTCGGGAGCCGCGGACGTCATGGCGCGTGCGGCCAATAGAGAGGCCAGGAGAATTGTCGCGATAACGATTTTCTTCAGGACCATGGGCGGGTTCCTTCCCGGCGGAGCGGCCCGTCGACCGCCGTCCGCGCGTCGCGCCGATGCTAACGGAGCGGTGAAGGCCCTGTCAAGCCGCGGCGGTCCGGCTTGACTCCGTCCTCGTCCGGAAATATCGTGGCCGCATGATCCTCCGCAAGACATGCACGCTCTCGGGACGGGGCCGGCGCCCTTCGGGAAACAATGACCGTGGAGATCGGCTCCGGCGAGCGGCCGCGATCGGCGTCCTCGGCGCTATCCTGGGCCTGGCCGCAGTGCCCGGGCTGCGGGCTGAGGCCCCTACGGATTTTAACAAGCTCGTCGGCAAGCCGGCCGAGCTTTCGCCCTGGGCGTATGCCTACCGGGCGGATCTCAAAACGCAGGACAAGCCTGAGTCCGCATTCATCCTACGGCGGCTGGAGCGGCTAGACCGCGTCTATCGTCCGGTGAGCCTTCTACTGGCCCAGGGGAGCGGCAAGAAGGGAGAGCCCTGGCCGAAAGTGGAAGGGGACTGGCAGCTCCTCCCCGCCAAGACGGTCCGGGAGCGAGGCGAACTGAACCCGGCCCCGCTCGGCGCTTTGCAGGCGGCCCTGCTTTGGGAAGGGCGCATGCGGCTCAACCGGGTCGAACTTCAATGGCCGGCCGCCCTTCGCCCGCCGCCCGCGGCGAGCGTCGAGCTGCGTGTCTATCCCTCGCCCTACGGCTGGTTCGGCTGGCAGTCGGATCTGCCGGTCACGGCACCGCCCGAGATATCCGGGGACGGTTCGACTTGGACCTATCGCGGCGATTGGACCGACGTCGATATGATCGCGGTCTTCGTCCCGGCCGCTGCCGCCGACGCGCCTCGGCCCGTTCCGGCGATTCGGGCTTACGGTCCCGAAAATTGGAAGCAGATGGACCTGGAGATCGAATGGGGATTTCAAGCCGGAACCGAAAAGCAGGTCTATGACGGCCGGGTCGAGGGCTTCTTCGGCCTCGTCGGCTCCGTGGCTCCCTTGCCGGGAGATGCGGGCACCGCCAAGGACGGCGACGCGGGTTGGACCTCGCGGTCGGAGGATTCCCGCCGCCGGGGGGTGTCCCTTGCGGTGCTTTATATCCAGCCGGCCATCGAGATGGTGAAAAATCTGCCGAGATATCCCTCCGGCCAACCGCGGGACACTCGGCTGACGATTTGGACGAAGTCCGGCAGCATGACCTTTCTGGTGAACGATCTCGAGAAGGGACCCATCTACGCCCCCGAATACGGCTTTTTCGCGGCCCGGGCGGGAGCCCGCACGACCGGCCGCGCCTTCGCGGCCAAGCTGGCGGCGTCGAGCGTCCGCAGCGTCCGGGAGATGACCCGGGCCCGTCGCGAGGTGACATGGGAAGAAGCGATGGCCGAGATCAAGAAGCCCCTGTTGCCGCCCGGGACGCCGTTCCCGCCATACAAGCCCGTTCCGGATCCGCCGATGCAGGTCGAGGTGCCGGAGAAGCGCTGGACCGACGCCTGGCGGACGGGCTCCTGGCATCTGAAATCCGGCGAACTGACTTATATGGATTTGGCCTTGGAAGCGCCGCGGCCGATCCGGGCCATGGATACGGCGGGGCTCCACGAGACGGCGGCCGGCTGGCTGGACGGCTTCCTCAAGCGGTCCGGCACCGTCGCCGACGGCGACTTCGTCGATGGATCGGGAAATTTCTGCCTCGGCAAGCTTTTCCACGAGACGGCCGTCTTCGACAATCCCGGATATGAGACGTACGAGCTCGTCCACAACGGCGGGACGGGGCGCATTCTCTACGACCTGGCCGAGCACTTTTTTCTGACCGGCGACACGGCTTGGTTCAAGGCGAACCAATGGCGGATGCAGGCCGCCGCCGAGTGGATTATTAGGCAGAGGACCCAGTATCTGAACGGATGGCCCGGCCGCGAGAATCTTCTGGTGGCGGGGCTGCAGCCGCCCCAGCACATCGCCGACTGCGCCTGGGGCCAGAGCGAGTGGAAATGGTACGTCAACGTCGAAGCCTGGTACTGCCAGGGGCTGGGCCGGTTCGCCCAGGCGATGGCCGAGGTCGATCCGGGCCTCGCGGGGCGATACCGCGAGGAAGCCGAAAAGTATCGGGAGGCGCTGCGCAAGGCCGTCGACCGGGCGATCACCCTGGCGCCGGTGATGCAGGTGCGCAACGGGACCTATCGCTCCTACATTCCGCCCATCTTCTACGTCCGCGGCCCCTCCATCGGGCAGGTCGTCCAGATCGCCATGACGGACGACGACTGGCCGCTGACGATGGCGGATGCCGTCGGGATCCCGGCAGCGGACGATATCCGCCTGGACGGCCATCTCGACGTCTGCGAGGACGTCCTGGCCCTCCGACCGACGTATCTTTTCAGCGGGAATCGCTTTCAGCACCTCGCCGGGAAGAGGCGCGATCTCGGCCGGCCGCAGGCGGAGGACTGGTTTTGGGGCGGGGAGTCGCCCCAATTGGGCTACAGCTTCCTGGCCAACGTCTACCTGCGCCGCGACGAGATCCCGAGCTTCCTGCGGCAGTGGGTGAACAACTACGCCGCCTTTGTCATGCCGACCCCGGAATACGGATTCCTGGAGCATTTCATGAACAACGCCGATCCGAGCCAGGTCGAGGCGTTCCAGAAAGGCGAATTCCGAAAATACCGCAACGGCCACGCCCTGTCCTACTTCATGGAGCAGTTCCGCTCTCTTCTGGTCTGGGAGGATGGCGACGTCCTGTGGCTGGCCAAGGCGACGCCCCGGCACTGGCTGGCGCAAGGCCTGACGATTTCGGTCAAGAACGCGCCGACCGATTTCGGTCCGGTGGCATATCGCATCGTCTCCGATGTGGACCACGGCAGGATCACCGCGGTGGTCGAGCCGCCGACCCGCCGGGCCTCCGCCTCCGTCTGGCTGCGGCTTCGCCATCCGCGCGGCGCCCCGATTAAAAGTGTCAAGCTAAACGGCAAGCCCTGGAGCGATTTCGATGCCGCCAAGGAGATCATCCGCTGGCGCGGCTTGCCCGGGCCGGTGACTATCGAGGCGCAATATTGATCGGTACCGTAAGCTGTATGCTTTTTTTCGGAGTCGGGATTGCGGATTTTCAGCAAATTCCGGGGAGACCAGGCGGTTCGGGGTATCGGCCAACGGCCAGGCTTTGCGCGGTCCTCGACGGGACGATTGCTTCAACGGTACCCGCGAGGGCGAAATCGCGAAGGAAAGCTTTTTATCGAAACATGCCAGAAAACCCCAGGCTTTCAAGCCTGGGGATGAATGGCATCACGGAGCGAAGCCAGCTCTGGCTGGCGAAGCGGAGGCCTTCTCGGGCATAATCTGGCTATGGCCAGGTACGCAACAGGGGCTCAC
>JAPKZJ010000018.1 GCA_026393855.1 Candidatus Aminicenantes bacterium | reverse complement strand
AGCCCCTTGGTCGCCAGCACCTTCGTGATGGCCGCCGTCAGGGTCGTCTTGCCGTGGTCGATGTGCCCGATCGTCCCCACGTTCACATGCGGTTTCGTTCTCTCGAACTTCGCCTTTGCCATCCTGTCCTCCTTGCCTCGTCCCCTCTAATGGGTCTCGTAGGCCAGCCGTCCCTCGATCCGGGCGATAATCTGCTCCTGGACCGCGGGAGGCACGGCTTCGTACTGGGCGAATTCCATGGAAAACACGCCCCGGCCCTGGGTCAGGGTTCGCAGGATCGTGGCGTATCCGAACATCTCGGCCAGGGGCGTGCGGGCCCGGACAACCCGCGAGCCGCCGCGCATCTCCATGCCCTCAACCTTGCCCCGACGGGCGTTGAGATCCCCGACGATGTCCCCCAGATAGTCGTCCGGGGCGACGACTTCCAGCTTCATCTGCGGCTCCATCAGGGCCGGCTCGGCTTTGAGGGCCGCGTCCTTGAAGGCCTGGGCAGCCGCGATCTTAAAGGCCAGGGGGGTCGAGTCGGTATCGTTCCAAGCGCCGCCGGCCAGGGTGGCCTTGATGTCGGCCATGGGGAAGCCGGCCAGCAGGCCGGCGTCCAGCGATTCCCGGATCCCGTCCTCGACCGCACCGACGAACTCGCCCGGGACCTCGGTCTCGCGGGCCTTGTTGACGAACTCGAAGCCGCCGCCCCGAGGCAGAGGCTCGAGCCACAGCTCGACCTTGGCGTACATGCCCTTGCCGCCGGCCTGGCGGGCGTATTCGGCCCGGCCGGTGGCGGCCTTGCGCAGGGTTTCCTTATAAGCCACCTGGGGCCGGCCGGTGTTGGCCCGGACGCCGAACTCGCGGGCCAGCCGGTCGATGATGATGTCGAGGTGCAGCTCGCCCATCCCGAACAGGAGGGCCTGGCCGGTGTTGGGATCGGTGCTGACCCGCAGGGTCGGATCCTCCTTGGCCAGCTTGGCCAGGGCGGACTCGAGCTTGCCGTGGTCGACCTTGCTCTTGGGCTCGACGATCATCTGCAGGACCGGCTCGGGGAAGGTGATGTTTTCCAGGACGATCGGCCGGGCCTTGGCGCAAAGCGTGTCGCCGGTAGCCAGGTTCTTCATGGTGCCCATAGCCATGATGTCCCCGGCGTAGACTTCCTTGACTTCGGTGCGCTTGTTGGAGTGCATCTCCAGGAAGCGGGCCACCCGCTCCTCCTCGTCCTTGACCGGGTTATAAAGGGTGGAGCCGGCGTGAGCCTTGCCCGAGTAGACCCGGAAATAGGCCAGGTTGCCCATGTACGGGTCGTTCTGAACCTTGAAAACCAGGGCCGAGAAAGGCTCGTCGTCCGAGGCTCGGCGGGTTTCGGGCTGGCCGGTCTTGGGGTGGACGCCCTGGACGGGGGGGACGTCGGTCGGGGCGGGCAAGTAGTCGACGATGGCGTCGAGGAGGGGCTGGACGCCCTTGTTGCGGAACGAGGCCCCGTGGAAGACGGGGACGATCCGGCCGGCCAAAGTGGCCCGGCGGACAGCCCTCTTGAGCTCATCCGCGGGGACTTCCCGGCCTTCAACGAACAGTTCCATGATCCTCTCATCCACGTCGGCCAGCCGTTCGACCAGCTCGGCCCGGCGCTCGCGAATCTCGCGCTCGCCGCCGGCGTCGCTGGTCGTCATCTCCGTGCCGATCAAATCCGTTCCCCAGTCATACCTTTTCATCTCGACCAGGTCGACGACGCCTCGAAAGGCGTCCTCCCGGCCGAGAGGGATCTGGAGGACAAGAGGATGGGCGTTGAGCCGCGAGCGCATCTGCGCCACGGCCCGCTCCGGATCGGCCCCGACCCGGTCCATCTTGTTGATGAACGCCAGCCGGGGAACCCGGTACTTATCCGCCTGCCGCCAAACCGTTTCGGATTGGGGCTCGACCCCACCCACTCCGCACAGGAGCACCACCGCTCCGTCCAGGACTCTCAGCGACCTCTCGACCTCGGCCGTGAAGTCGACGTGTCCCGGCGTGTCGATGATGTTAATGCGATGGGCGTTCCAGTAACAGGTGGTGGCGGCAGATGTGATGGTTATGCCACGTTCCTGCTCCTGAGCCATCCAATCCATGACGGCCGTGCCCTCGTCGACCTCCCCTATCTTGTAGGTGATGCCGGTATAGTAGAGGACCCGTTCCGTCGTCGTCGTCTTCCCCGCATCGATATGGGCCATGATGCCGATATTCCTGACTTGCTCGATCGGATAGGGTCGCGTCATCACATCGCTCGCTCATCCGTCGAATGTCAGCTGCTCCGATACGGGATTCGAACATATATAAGATCACCAACGATAATGGGCAAAGGCCCGGTTGGCCTCCGCCATTTTATGGGTGTCTTCGCGTTTCTTGACGGCGCCGCCCTTGTTGCCCAGGGCGTCGAGGATCTCGGCCGTCAGCTTGTCGGTCATGGTCCGGCCGCCGCGCTCCTCGGCGTAGTGGATCAGCCAGCGGCAGCCGACGGAAATCGACCGATTGGTGTCGACCTCGATCGGAACCTGGTAGGTGGCGCCGCCGACCCGGCGGGACTTGGTCTCCAGCAGGGGCCGGACGTTGTCGATGGCCTTTTCGAAGGCCTTCATGGGGTCTTCCTTGGTCTTGGCCAGGACCTGCTCCATGGCGCCGTAGACGATCCGCTCGGCGGTCGATTTCTTGCCTTCCTTGAGCAGGGTGCTGATGAACCGGGCGATCAGGACGGACCCGTATTTCTGGTCGCCGACGGGCTTGCGTTTCTTAATGGTACCGCGACGGGGCATGGCTCACTCCTAGGAGGCGCGCTTCTCTTTTTTCGGACGCTTGGCGCCGTACTTGGAGCGGGCCTTGCCGCGGTTGGCCACCCCTTCGCTGTCCAGGGTGCCGCGGACAATGTGGTAGCGCACGCCGGGCAAATCCTTGACCCGGCCGCCCCGGACAAGCACGATGGAGTGCTCCTGAAGGTTGTGGCCGACGCCCGGGATGTAACCGGTGACTTCGATATTGTTCGACAGCCGGACGCGGGCCACCTTGCGGAGGGCCGAGTTCGGCTTCTTGGGGGTCGTCGTGAACACACGGGTGCAGACGCCCCGCTTCTGGGGGGAAGACTCGAGAGCGGGCGATTTGCTCTTGTCTTTCTTAAGGGATCGTCCCTTGCGAATAAGCTGGTTGACCGTCGGCAACAGAACACTCCTTCTATCGAATCAATTCACACAGGGGGCCTGCCTCCGAGTAGACTTACTCTTCTCGGGACAAGTGCCCGGTATTCTAACCGAACGCGCCAAGCCTGTCAAGACTTTCGGCGCTATTTCGTCAACTCTGAACAGGCGCGTCCTCAGCCGGCTTTTCGGCCGCCAAGGGGGCCTCGTCCTTGACGTCGACGCCGCGATAATACTTGAAGCCCGTCCCGGCCGGGATCAGCCGGGCCATGATGATATTCTCCTTGAGGCTGCGGAGATAATCGATCTTGCCGAACATGGAGGCTTCGGTCAGAACCCGGGTCGTCTCTTGGAAGGAGGCGGCCGACAGGAAGCTGTCCGTGCTCAGGGCGCTCTTGGTGATGCCCAACAGGAGCGGTCGGGCCTTGGCCGGCTTGCCGCCCTTTTCCACGGCCTTGAGGTTCTCCTCCTGGAAGACGAACTTGTCGACCTGCTCGTCGATCAGGAATTCGGTGTCGCCGACCTCCTCGACCTTGACCCAGCGCAGCATCTGCCGGATGATCGTCTCGATGTGCTTGTCGTTGATCGGGACGCCCTGCAGGCGATAGACTTCCTGCACCTCGCGGAGCATGTACTCGGCCAGCTCCTTCTCGCCCAGGACCCGCAGAATGTCGTGCGGGTTGACCGGGCCGTCCATGAGCGCCATGCCGGCCTTGATCCGCTCGCCGTCGCCGACGCTGATGTGGGCGCCGCGGGGGATCAGGTATTCCTTGTTGCCGACCCGTTCACTCTTGACGGTGATCTTGCGGTAGCCGCGGACCAGGCCGCCGAACTCGACGACGCCGTCGATCTCGCTGATGACGGCCGGGATCTTGGGCCGGCGGGCCTCGAAGAGCTCTTCGGCCCGGGGCAAGCCGCCCGTGATGTCCTTGGTCTTGGCCTGCTCGCGGGGGATCTTGGCCAGGATCTCGCCGGCATGGACCTTGTCGCCGTCCTTGATCTCGAGGTGGGCGCCGGCCGGCAGGTAGTACTTCTTCAGGACGATCGGCGTTTCCTTGCCGTGCTTGTCCTTGGCCTTGTGCGATAAATCGACGATCTCGATCCGGGGCTGCAGCTTCTCGTCCTTGGGCTCGATGATGATCTGGCTCATGAGCAGGGTCACCTCGTCCTGGGCTTCCTCCATCGTCACCTTGCGGACGACGTCGTGGAACTGGACGACTCCCGATTCCTCGGTCAGGACCAGGGTGTTGTAGGGATCCCACTCGGCGAAGATCTGGCGGGCCTTGACTTCCTCGCCCTCGCCCTTGAGCAGCTTGGCGCCGTAGGGGACCTGGTAGTGCTCGGTCTCGCGGCCGCGGCTGTCGGTCAGGGCGATGTTGGCCGTCCGGTTGACGACGATGTACGCGCCGTCCTTGTTCTTGACGACCTTGACGTTGGCGAAGCGGACCACGCCGTCGTTCTTGGCCTCGAGCTTCGACTGCTCCTTGCCGCCCTGGGCGATGCCGCCGATGTGGAAGGTGCGCATGGTCAGCTGGGTGCCCGGCTCGCCGATGGACTGGGCGGCGATGATGCCGACCGCTTCGCCCATCTCGACCTGATAGCCGCTGGCCAGGTTGCGGCCATAGCAGAGCTGGCAGACGCCGCGCTTGGATTCGCAGGTCAGGATGGAGCGGATCTTGATCCGCTCGACCCCCACGGCCTGCATATCCTGGGCCACCGCTTCGGTGATCTCCTGGTTGGGGGCCACGACCACCGCGTTGGTGTCGGGGTTGATGATCTTGTCCAGAGAAGTGCGGCCGACGATGCGGTCGATAAACGGCTCGATGATCTCGCCGTTCTCGACGATGGCCGCCACGTTGATGCCCTTCAGGGTGCCGCAGTCGTGCTGGTCGACGATGACCTCCTGGGCCACGTCGACGAGCTTGCGGGTCAGGTAGCCGGAGTTGGCCGTTTTAAGGGCCGTGTCGGCCAAGCCCTTGCGGGCGCCGTGGGTGGAGATGAAGTAGTGGAGGACGTTCAGGCCCTCGCGCAGGTTGGAGGTGATGGGGGTTTCCAGGATCTCGCCCGACGGCTTGGACATCAGGCCGCGCATCCCGGCCAGCTGCCGGATCTGCTGCTTGTTGCCGCGCGACCCGGAGTCGGCCATGACGAAGAGCGGGTTGAGGTTGGGCCCCTCGAAGCTGATCTTTTTCATC
This sequence comes from Candidatus Aminicenantes bacterium, assembly GCA_026393855.1. Taxonomy (NCBI): domain Bacteria; phylum Candidatus Aminicenantota; species Candidatus Aminicenantota bacterium. The sequence continues at coordinate 10,210 of JAPKZJ010000018.1, read as the reverse complement.
TCCGCGATCATGGCCTGGGAGACCTCGTCGGTCACGGCCGACCAGATGTTGACGACGTTGTTGAACCGCTCGCGCGACGAGATGGTCCCGTCGAGGTAGAGCTTCTCGATCTCCTGGACCCGCTTCTGGGCCTTGTCCACGAGCTCGGCCTTGTTCTTGGGGATGACGAAGTCGTCGATGCCCAGCGAGAACCCGGCCTGGGTGGCCTGGGCGAACCCGAGCTCCTTGAGCTTATCCAGGGTCGTGACCGTCACGGCCAGGCCGCAGCGCAGGTAGATGTAGAAGACCAGGCTTTCCATGCCCTTCTTGCGGAAGACGCCGTTGAAGAAGGGCAGCCCCGCCGGCAGGGCCTGGTTGAAGATGATCCGGCCGGGGGTCGTCTCGATCAGGTCCCGCTTGATGGAGACCACCGGGCAGGTCGGGACGGCCTGATCGTCGTAGTAGGTGGCCAAGTTCATGAAGGCGCCCGAATAGCGCAGCTTGATCAGCGATTGGAGCTTGACCTGCTTTTGCTCGTAGGCCAGCAGGACGTCGTCGGCCGAGCCGAAGACCCGGCCCTCGCCGAGCAGGCCCTTCTTGGACAGGGTGGCGTAGTAGGCGCCCAGGACCATGTCCTGGCTGGGGACGGTCAGCGGCCGGCCGTTGGCCGGGGACAGGATGTTGTTGGTCGACAGCATCAGAGTCGAGGTCTCGATCTGGGCCTCGACCGAAAGCGGGACGTGGACGGCCATCTGGTCGCCGTCAAAGTCGGCGTTGAAGGCGGCGCAGACCAGCGGGTGGATCTGGATGGCCTTGCCCTCGACCAGGATGGGATCGAAGGCCTGGATGCCCAGCCGGTGCAGGGTCGGGGCGCGGTTGAGGAGAATGGGATGCTCCTTGACCACTTCTTCCAGATAATCCCAGACCTCGGGCCGCTCCTGCTCGTGCCATTCCCGGGCCACCTTGACGCTGGGGACGAGGCCTTCCTTCTCCAGCTTGTGGAAGATGAAGGGCTTGAACAGCTCCAGGGCCATCTTCTTGGGCAGACCGCACTGGTTGAGCTTGAGCTCGGGGCCGACCACGATGACCGAGCGGCCGGAGTAGTCGACGCGCTTGCCCAGCAGGTTCTGGCGGAACCGGCCCTGCTTGCCGCGGAGGGCCTCGGACAGGGACTTGAGCGGCCGGCGATTGGCGCCCAGGTGGACACGGCCGCGCTTGCCGTTGTCGAACAGGGCGTCGACGGCCTCTTGCAGCATCCGCTTCTCGTTGCGGATGATCAGCTCGGGGGCCTTCAGTTCGATCAGCTTCTTCAGCCGGTTATTGCGGTTGATGACCCGGCGGTAGAGGTCGTTGAGGTCGGAGGTGGCGAAGCGGCCGCCGTCCAGCCGGACCAGCGGGCGCAGGTCGGGCGGGATGACCGGGATGGTGTCCAGGATCAGCCACTCGGGCCGGTTGCCGGACTTCTTGAGGGCCTTGAAGACCCGCAGGCGCTTGGCGTAGCGGAGCCGGCGCTGCTGGCTGGTCTCCTTCTTCATGGCCTTGCGCAGCCGGTCGGCGTCCTTCTTGATGTCGATCTTCTCCATCAAGTGCTTGATGGCCTCGGCCCCGATGCCCGTCTCGAACTTGTCGCCGTACTTCTCGCGGGCTTCCTTGTACTCCTCCTCGTTCAGGAGCTGCTTCTCTTTAAGCGGCGTGTCGCCCGGGTCGGTCACGATCGACGACTCGAAGTAGAGAACCTTCTCCAGGTCCTTGATGGTCAGGTCCAGGATCAGCCCGATCCGGCTGGGGGGGCTCTTGAAGAACCAGATGTGGGCCACCGGCGAGGCCAGCTGGATGTGGCCCATGCGCTCACGGCGGACCTTGCTCTTGGTCACTTCGACCCCGCAGCGCTCGCAGATGATGCCGCGGTACTTCATCCGCTTGTACTTGCCGCAGAGGCATTCGTAGTCGTTGATCGGTCCGAAGATCTTGGCGCAGAACAAGCCGTCCTTTTCCGGCTTGAAGGTCCGGTAGTTGATGGTCTCCGGCTTGGTCACCTCGCCCCAGGACCAGCTCTTGATCTTGTCCGGAGAGGCGATGGAGATGCGGACCCAATCGAATTCGACCTTGGGCTTGCCGCCCAGGGGGGCTTTCAATTCCATCACAGGTCTCCTTTGGGGCCTTGCGGCACCGTCATGCCCCAGGCCGTCTGGACCTCGTCCTTCTCCGTCTTGCCCAGCTCGATGTTGAGGCACAGGCTCTGCAGCTCCCGGATCAGGACGTTGACCGACTCCGGCAGGCCGGGGGTGAACTCGTAGTCGCCCTTGACGATGGCCTCGTAGATCTTGGCCCGGCCCTCGACATCGTCGGACTTGACGGTCATGAGCTCCTGCAGCGTGTAGGCGGCGCCGTAGGCTTCCAGGGCCCAGACTTCCATCTCGCCGAACCGCTGGCCGCCGAACTGGGCCTTGCCGCCCAGGGGCTGCTGGGTGATCAGCGAATACGGGCCGGTCGAGCGGGCGTGGATCTTATCGTCGACCAGGTGGTACAGCTTCATCATATAGATGCTGCCGACCGTGACTTCCTGGTCCAGCAGCTCGCCGGTGATCCCGTCGAAGAGGGGCGTCTTGCCCGTCTCGGGCAGGCCGGCTTGCTTGAGCAGGGCCTTGACCTCGATCTCGGTGGCCCCGTCGAAGACCGGGGTGTCCAGCCACAGGCCGAGCTTGTCGGCGGCCCAGCCGGCATGGGTTTCCAGGATCTGGCCGACGTTCATGCGGGAGGGGACGCCCAGGGGGTTGAGGACGATCTCGACCGGCGCGCCGTCCGGCAGCCGGGGCATGTCCTCCTCGGGCACGATCTTGGCGATGATGCCCTTGTTGCCGTGCCGGCCCGAGACCTTGTCGCCGACCGACAGCTTGCGCTTCATGGCGATGTAGACCTTGACCGACTGGATGACGCCGGGCGATAGCTCGTCGCCCTTCTTGAGGGCTTCGACTTTTTCCTTGAAAATGGCCTTGAGGGCCTCGATCTGGCGCTTGATCTTGCGCTCGATGTCCTTGATCTTGTCGTCCCGTTCGGCTTCTTCCTCGACCTTGAGCTTGCCCAGGTCTTCGCCGTCCAGGACCTCCAGAACCCGCTCGGTCAGCTTGGAGCCCTTGGCCAGGCTCGTCTCGCCGATCTTCTGGTCCTTCTCCACGACCGCGCCCTTGAGCAGGGTCCGGGTCTTGCGCCGCCGCTCGTTGTCCAGGATCGAGATCTCGTCGTCCAGATTCCGCTTCATCCGGCCGATCTCTTCCTTCTCGATGACCTTGGCCCGGACGCCCTTTTCGGAGCCGCGGCGGGAGAAGATGCGGACGTCGATGATGGTGCCCTCGACACCGGGCGCGCAGTAGAGCGAGGCGTCTTTGACGTCCAGGGCCTTCTCGCCGAAGATGGCCTTAAGGAGCTTTTCCTCGGGGGAGAGCTGGGTCTCGCCCTTGGGCGCGACCTTGCCGACCAGGACGTCGGCGGCCTTGACGCTGGCCCCGATCCGGACGATGCCGTTCTCGTCCAGGTTGCGGAGCAGGTTCTCCGGCACGTTGGGGATGTCGCGGGTGATCTCTTCGGGGCCCAGCTTGGTGTCGCGGGCCTCGATCGTCTCCTCGATGATGTGGAGCGAGGTGAAGACGTCGCGCTTGATCAGCTTCTCCGAGACGATGATGGCGTCCTCAAAGTTGTAGCCGCGCCAGGGCATGAAGCAGCAGATGACGTTGCGGCCCAGGGCCAGCTCGCCCCGGTCGGAGCAGGAGGAGTCGGCCAGGATTTGGCCGCGCCCCACCCGGTCGCCGCGGCGTACGATCGGCCGCTGGGTCAGGCAGGTGTTCTGGTTGGTCCGCAGGAACTTGGTCAGGGTGTAGAGGTCGGTCAGAACGTCGTGCTCGCGCAGGCCCTCGATCTCGTCCACCCGGACCAGGATGCGCTCGGCGTCGACGAATTCGACGACTCCGGGGCGCTTGCAGACGATGACATCGCCCGAGCCCTTGGCCGCCAGCAATTCCATCCCGGTGCCGACCCGGGGCGCCTCGGGCGTCAGGAGCGGCACGGCCTGGCGCTGCATGTTCGAGCCCATCAGGGCCCGGTTGGCGTCGTCGTGCTCCAGGAAGGGGACCAGCGCGGCCGAGAGCGAGATGAGCTGCTTGGGCGAGACGTCGATGTAGTGGATCTGCTCGCGCGGCAGGAGCTTGTAGTTGCCGGCCTGGCGGGCCGAGATGAGGTCGCCGGTGAAGCGGCCCTTATCGTCGACCGGGGCGTTGGCCTGGGCGATGTTGAACTTCTCGTCCTCCCAGGCGGTCAGGTAGAAGCAGTACGGCTCGACCACGGGCATGTGCTTGGCCGCCTTGCGCTTGAGGGCGGCGATCTCCTTGAGCGCCTCCTCTTTCTCCACGATCTCCCCGACCTTGCGGTCGCTGTCGCCGGGATGGATGATCTTGTAGTAGTCGATGATCCGGCCGTCCTTGACCTCGCGGTAGGGCGTCTCGATAAATCCGTAGTCGTTGATCCGGGCGAAGCAGGAGAGCGAGGAGATGAGGCCGATGTTCGGGCCTTCCGGCGTCTCAACCGGGCAGATGCGGCCGTAGTGGCTGGCCTGGATGTCGCGGACCTCGAACCCGGCCCGCTCCCGGCTCAAGCCGCCGGGGCCCAGGGCGCTCAAGCGCCGCTTGTGGGTCACCTCGGCCAGGCTGTTGATCTGGTCCATGAACTGGCTCAGCTGGGAGGAGCCGAAGAACTCCTTGAGAGCGGCGATGACCGGCTTGGAGTTGATCAGGTCCTGGGGCATGGCCGCGGCCAGATCGGCCGTGATGGTCATCTTTTCCTTGATCGTCCGCTCCATCCGAGTCAGGCCGATGCGGAAGGCGTTCTCGACCAGCTCGCCGACCTGGCGGACCCGGCGGTTGCCCAGGTGGTCGATGTCGTCGACAGACCCCTCGCCCTTGCGCAGCTTGAGCAGGTACTTGATGACCTCGACGTAGTCCTGCGGCTGCAGGACCTTCTCCTCGGGCGAGGTTTGGAGCTCGAGCTTGATGTTGAACTTGAGCCGGCCGATGCGGCTGAAGTTGTACTTCTGGGGGTTGAAGAAGAGGTTGCGGAACAGGGTGTGGGCGCTCTCCATGGTGTGGGGCTCGCCCGGGCGCAGCTTGCGGTAGATCTCGGCCAGGGCCTGGCCGGAATCCTTGCGCAGGTCCTTCTTGATGGTGTTGACGACGAGCAGGCCGGCGTCATCCTCCAGCGGGAAGAAGACCTCGAAGGGCTCGCCCTTGCCGACGAGCAGGTCCAGGGCCGTGTCGCCGATCTCCTCGGCGCCCTTGACCTTGCCCTTGATCCCGGACAGGGCGTAGGCCCCGGCCAGGTCCTTGCGATCGATGGCCGCCCGGACCACACCGGCATCACGCAGGGTCTGCAGGATCTCGGGCGTCAGCTTCTTGCGGGAATTGACCAGGGCGGCCCCGGTCTTGGGGTCCTTGACGTCCTCAGCCAGGGTCTTGCCGGCCAGCCCCTCGGACAGGTCCCAATAGAGCTTCTCGCCCTCGGGCGCCAACCGGTAAACGCGGTGGAAGAGCTTGAGGATGTCCTCGTCCGAGCTGAAGCCCAGAGCCCGCAGGAAGACGGTGGCCAGGAACTTCTTCTTCCGGTCCAGCCGGACATAGAGGTTGTTCTTCAGGTCGTACTCGAACTCGACCCAGGCCCCCCGATACGGGATGAGCTTGGCGATGAAGTAGCCCTTGGCCTCGCCCTGGCGGAAAAAGACGCCGGGCGAGCGCTGGAGCTGCGACACCACGACCCGCTCGATGCCGTTGAAAATGAAGGTCCCCTTCTCGGTCATCAGGGCGATGTCGCCGAAATAGACTTCCTGCTCCTTGATGTGCTTGAGCCGCTTGGTCTTGGTCACGGCGTCCTTCTCCCAGGAGATGAGCCGGACCTTGAGCCGCAGCGGAACGGCGAAGGTGTAGCCTTTCTGCAGGCACTCGTTGGGGCTGTATTTCATCTTCAGCCCGACCGCGTCGCCGCAGTGGTCGCAGAGCGGGAGCTGGATCTTGCGGACCGAGTTGCAATACGGGCAGATGAGCTTTTCGGTCAGCTCGACGTCGGCCGGCAGGAGCGTTTCGCAGCTGGTGCAGCGGGCCCGGCTGTTCTCGACACCCTTGAGCCGGCCGCACTTGCATTCCCAATTGCCGATCGAGTAGCTGATGAAGTCGAGCTGGGTCGTCTCCTTGAAGTCGGCGATCGGGAAGACGTCCTTGAAAGCGGCCTGCAGGCCGGTATCCTTGCGCTCCTCCGGCAGGAGCTCCATCTGCAGGAACTCCGCGTACGACTGCCGCTGGATGGCCAGCAGGTCGGGCATGGGGAAGACGGTCTTGATCTTGGAGAAATCAAGACGCTCGCGCTGGATGGTTCGGGGTTCGCTCATGGACAAGGCTCACTCCTCGGGGGTCCGCGGCACTAGGGAAAGGCCCCTTAGTGCGGACTCCTTCATTCGCTCAAACGCCCGGGGACGGCCGGACGGAAGACTTCCGCCCGAACGTCCCTTCTCGATCACGGACACGACGGCCGACAGGGGACGCCTTCGACCGGATCTTACTGCAGCTCGACGACGGCGCCGACTTCCTCGAACTTCTTCTTCAGGGTCTCGGCCTCGTCCTTGGACAGCCCTTCCTTGATGGTCTTGGGGGCGCCGTCGACCAGGTCCTTGGCTTCCTTGAGACCCAAGGCGGTGATCTCGCGAACGACCTTGATGACGTTGATCTTCTTTTCGCCGGCGCTCTTGAGGACAAGGGCGAACTCGGTCTTGACTTCCTCGGCCTTGGCCTCGGCGGGGGCGGCCCCGGCCATCGGCACGGCCATCGCCGCGGCGGCGCTGATGCCGTAGCGGGTCTCGAATTCCTTGATGTAGTCGGCCAGCTCGAGGACGGTCAGGGCGTCGAGGTGGCTGAAGAATTCCTCTTTCGTCAGTTTCGCCATAGGGGGTCTCCTTTCCTTACGCGGTCGTTTCCTTGGATTTTTTATCTTTCAGCTGACTCAGCAGAACGCCCGCCTGGGACAGGGGGGCCTGCAGGGTCCGCAGAAGCTTCACCAGCGGGGACGCCATCATCGCGCCGATCTTGCCCAGCAGCACCTGCCGGGAGGCCAGCTTGACGATCTCGTCGAAGCGCGCGGGGGCGAAGTAGATGCCCTCGACCAGGCCGCCCTTGAGGGCGATGGCTTTGGTCGAAGCCGCGAACTCCTTGATCGTCTTGGCCAGGGCGATCGGATCGGCGGACGTGTAGGCGACCGCCGTCGGCTTGCGGAAGGCCGGCCGCAGGTCGGCCGGCACGGACTCGGCCAGGGCCCGCAGGGCCAGCCGGTTCTTGACCACCTTGAGGAAGGCGCCCTGCTTGCGCAGGCTCTTGCGCAGGGCGGTGGCCTGCGAGACCTTCATCTTGGTGTAGTCGAAGAGGTAGAGGGTCTTATGGGCGCCGAAGAGGGCGCTCATCTCGTCGACGCGGAGGGTCTTGGTCTCTTTTTTCACGGATGTCTCCTACTTCTGGTCGATGACGTCGTCGGAGATCCGGAAGGCCGGGCCCATGGTCGAGCTGATCGACAGGGTGCGGACATACTTGCCCTTGGCCGAGGCCGGCCGGGCGTGCAGGACGGCCGCCAGAAAGACCTTGATGTTGTCGACCAACCGGGCCTCGTCGAAGGAGGCCTTGCCCACGGTCGAGTGGATGATCGAGGTCTTGTCGACCCGGAACTCGACCTTGCCGGCCTTGGTCTCCTCGACCGCCTTCTTGATGTCGAAGGTCACCGTGCCGGACTTGGGGTTGGGCATGAGGCCCTTGGTCCCCAGAATCCGGCCCAGCTTGCCCACCCCGCGCATGATGTCGGGGGCGGCGATGACGACGTCGAAGTCGGTCCAGCCGCCGGCGATCTTCTCGATCAGCTCCTCGCCGCCGGCGAAGTCGGCCCCGGCCGCCTCGGCCTCGCGGACCTTGTCGCCCAGGGCCAGGACGCAGATCTTCTTGGTCTTGCCGATGCCGTGAGGCAGGACGACGGTGCCGCGGACCATCTGATCGCTCTGCTTGGGATTCACCCCCAGCCGCATCGAGACGTCGACGGACTCGTCGAACTTGGCGTAATGCGCCTGTTTGAGCAGGCTGACGGCCTCTTCCAGGGTGAACTCCGGCTTGATCCGGAGGGCCCTCGCCTTGACGTACTGCTTGCCGCGTTTAGCCACGGATGATCTCCAGTCCCATATTGCGGGCCGTGCCTTCGATGATGCGCTTGGCCGCTTCCAGGTCGTTGGCGTTGAGGTCGGGCATCTTGGCCTTGGCGATGTCCTCGACCTGCTTGATTGTGACTTTGCCGACCTTGTCTTTGTTCGGCGTGCCGGAGCCCTTGGCGATGCCGGCCGCCTTCTTAAGAAGATAGGAGGCGGGGGGAGTCTTCAGGATGAAGGTGAACTTTTTATCCTTGAAGATGGTGATGATCACGGGCACCACGACCCCTTCCTCCATCTTGCCGGTGCGCTCGTTGAACTCGCGCACGAACTGCATGATGTTGACGCCGTGCTGGCCCAGGGCCGGGCCGACCGGAGGCGCCGGGCTGGCCTGGCCCGCTGTGATCTGCAGCTTGACGTTGGCCACGACTTCCTTGGACATGGATTCCTCCTAGATTTTCTCGACCTGCAGGAACTCGAGCTCGACCGGGGTCGAACGGCCGAAGATGGTCACCAGGACCTTGAGAGTCGAGCGCTCGTGGTTGACGTCCTCGACCAGCCCGTTGAAGTTGAAGAACGGGCCGTCGATGATCCGGACCGCCTCGCCCTTCTCGAAGCTGTGCTTGGGCTTGGGCTTCTCGGAGGTCGTGGTCATGTGCTCGACGATCTGGGAGACCTCGTCGGGGTTGAGCGGCGAGGGCTTCTTGCCCGAGCCGACGAAGCCCGTGACCTTGGGCGTCTCCCGGATGATCAGCCAGTTCTCGTCGGTCATCTCCATCTCGATCAGGATGTAGCCCGGGTAGGACCGCTTGGTCGAGACGACCTTTTTCCCCATCTTGATCTCGATGACGTCCTCGGTGGGGATGATGATCTTGCCGATCTGGTCCTGGATGCCCATCTCCAGGGCCCTCTGGCGCAGACTCTCGGCCACGAATTTCTCGAAGCCCGAGTAGGTATGAATCACAAACCAATTTTTGGCCATCGACGCCCCTTATCCGAGCAGGTCCTTGACTTTGGCGATGCCCCAGGAGAAGGCGATGTCCATGAAGAAGAGGTAGAAGCCGAAGAAGATGACGGCCGCGATGACGACGACGGTCGTCGAAGTGACCTCGGCCTTGGACGGCCAGGTGACCTTCTTCAGCTCGGCCCGGGAGTCCTTGATGAAGCTCCAAAACCGCTTGTACCAACGTTCCTTCTTGCTCATGGTGCACCTATCCTTGGCGTGGTGTTCCCCACCGGGGGGACGTCCCTCTATCGAATATCTGGCAGGTGTGGCAGGACTTGAACCCGCAACCTGCGGTTTTGGAGACCGCTGCTCTAGCCAGTTGAGCTACACACCTGCTCCGACGATTCCCGGATCGCTCCCTTTATTTGACTTCCTTGTGCGGGGTGTGCTTGCGGCAGAAGGGGCAGTACTTGCTGAGCTCCAGGCGCTCGGTCTGCTTCTTCTTGTTCCGCGTGTTGGAGTAATTGCGGCGCTTGCACACCGAACAGGCGATGGTGATGATTTCTCTCATGCCCCCGCCCGTCCTATTCGATGATCTCCGTGACCGTGCCGGCGCCGACGGTTCGTCCGCCCTCGCGGATGGCGAACCGCAGCCCCTTCTCCATGGCCACGTCCGAGATCAGCTCGATCTCCAGGTTCACGTTGTCGCCCGGCATGACCATCTCGACGCCGGCGGGCAGCTTGGCGTCGCCCGTCACGTCCGTCGTCCGGAAGAAGAACTGCGGCCGATAGCCCGTGAAGAACGGCGTGTGTCGTCCGCCCTCTTCCTTCGTCAGCGCCACCACCGTCGCCTTGAACTTCCGGTGCGGCGTGATCGAGCCCGGCTTGGCCAGCACCTGGCCCCGCTCGACATCGGTCTTGCCGATGCCCCGCAACAGGCACCCGATGTTGTCCCCGGCCTGAGCCTGGTCCAACAGCTTCCGGAACATCTCCACCCCCGTGACGATCGACTTGCGCGTCTCGGCGAACCCGACGATCTCGATCTCGTCGCCCACCTTGACCACACCCCGATCCAC
>JAPKZJ010000017.1 GCA_026393855.1 Candidatus Aminicenantes bacterium | reverse complement strand
CAGCGAAATTGCCAAAGCCGCCCCCGGTTTTTTTATAGGTATTATCCCCCCGGCCCCCCTTAAACAAGGGGGGATTTGGCGGCGGCTTTGGAGAGGTGTGGTGGGCGATACTGGATTTGAACCAGTGACTCCTACCGTGTGAAGGTAGTACTCTGGCCGCTGAGTTAATCGCCCACTTCGTGACGACTCGAAAAATTAAAATATCAGCGACTGAATATTCCAGCCGCTTCCATTTTGCCTCTAAATGCCCAACCCGGGGCATGGATTCAAGGGCAAAATGCGGCGGAAGGATACCATTTCTTCACTCGGTCTTCAAGCGCTCGCGCCCCCGTCCAAACGGCGGATAGAGGAGGGACACTCATCCCTTTCCTTCCCCGGCCGGGAACCGAATCGACGCTCAGCTCTTGCCGATGGAGAACGTGAACGTGTTGGTCCCCTTGCAATCGTTGGCCGTTCCGTTCCCATCGATGGAGGTGCTGCTCTTAACCGTGCCGCTCACGGACGCGGTTCCGGTGCAGGCGTCCTGGAACGTCATCGTACCGCTCAGGGTCGATCCGGAGAGCGTGCCGCTGAACGTGCCGTTGCGGCCCGTGTCGATGGTGAACGTCCCGGTGACCGCCGTTCCGGCTTGAGTAAAGGTGTAATTGACGGTCGCCGAGATGCCCAGCGTGGAGAACCGGATGTTCCCCGACCAGTTTCCGGTCAGGTTGTAGTTGTCCGAGGGCGTGGACTTGCTGCAGCCTGTAAATAAAAGCAATCCGGCCAATACGACAACGGCGAAACCTTTCATGGCTACCTCCTCTATCCCAATCAAACTTTGGAGTATTAGTAACTGAAACTTTTAGGAAAGTCAATTTCGCCGTGTCGAATGGCGGGCTCCCATTGCACCCGCCCGACGTTTTCCCTTGACCGATGCCCCGTATCGGCTAGAATGGTTGGGCATGGACGCGAAATGCTGACCCTCTGGCTCGCGGCGAGCTGTTGGCTGGGCTTGGCCCGGGCCGCGCTCGATCGCCTTCCGGCCGCCCCGCCCGTCCCTCCCGCCGGGACGGCCGTGGCCGCCGTCGATGCGCCCGCCGCCCCATCTGCCTTCCTCCTCGAGCTGCCTTCCGAGGAGCTGTTCAGGCGGGTCGAGTCCGACGCCGCCTCGCTCGGCTCGATGTCCATCGGCGCCCCCGGCGGCGGCATTCTGATCAACCCTTTGCTCTTGACCGCGGAGCCGGGCTGGACGCTGATCGACCCCAACGGCGCCTACGCCACTTCGGAGACGGTGAATTTCATCCGGACCGCCGTCGCCACCGTCCACGAGCTATTCCCCGCGACGCCGGCGATCAGCATCGGCGATATCAGCACCGAGAAGGGCGGCCGCATGAAGCGGCACGCCACCCATCAGGCCGGCCGCGACGTCGACTTCGGGTTTTATTATAAAAGCGGCTATTCCTCCTGGTATGTCCCGGGCACGGCGGCCAATATGGACTTGCCCCGCAACTGGGTTTTTGTCCGCGCCCTCCTTCTGCGCACGGACATCGAGACGATCCTTCTCGACATCCGGGTCCAGCGTCTGCTCTACGCCTACGCTCTCAAGATCGGGGAGGACAAAGACTGGCTCGACCGCGTCTTCCAGGTCGGCAAAGGATCGGCCAAGGCGCTCATCATCCACGTGGTGGGTCACCGGACCCATTATCACGTTCGATTCTACAACCGGGTGGCGCAGGAGCTCGGCCGTCGGGTTTATCCGTTCCTTGTTCAGCTCGACAAGATCAAGCCGCCCGTCTTCACCGTGCCCCATCTTGTCCGGTCCGGCGAATCGCTCGGCCTCATCGCCGCGCGCTATGGCTCGAGCGTGCGGGCCATCCAACAGACCAACGGCTTGTCCGGCACGCTCATCCGGGCCGGCCGCGCGCTGCGCATCCCACTGCGAGGCGTTAACGCCCCGCCCGCCGCCCCCGTGTTCGTCCCGGCCCGCCCCCTTCCTTCCAAGACGCCGGAGATCCTCGCCGGCGTGGCCTGGCCCACGGCGATCGGGCTCTACGGCGAAGCGCTGAAGAAAGTGGCCGCCTGCCCGTGGCTTCTGGGCGGGACCCCTCGATTTTATTGACTTTCCAAGCGGTATCCCTTTATATTTAAGTCAATGGCCATCCGACGCTGCCCCTACTGCAAAGCGATCATCGACGAATCGCAGAAATACTGCAACAACTGCGGCACCCAGTTGCTTTTCCCGACGGACGACCAGGACGAAGAGCCCATCAAGGGCGAGAAGATCGTCGACGAGGATTTTAAGGAAATCAGCGCCGACGAAGACGACGAGCCCGACAATCGCCTGATGGCCAAGGAGGAGGCCGATCTCCAGGAGATCGACCTGGAAGAGGTTCTGGAAGGAAGCGGGCATTTCCCGGACGGGGCCAAGCCCAAGACATCCCGCGTCGCTCCGCCCACTCCGCCGATCGAGTCCGAGCCGCCGGCCAAGTCCTCCCGGCGAGGCGCGTCGCGGGCCGCCAAAAAGCCGACGCCCGCCAAGATCAAGCCGGACGCCAAGCAGGACACCAAGGAAGAGATCGACAAGCTCATCGCCGTGCTTGAGGAGAAGGAGCGCAAGAAGACCGGTGCCGTCGACGACGCCGGGGAGCCCGCGTTTCCGCCGGAGCCGGCCGGCTTGAGGCCGGTCAAAGAGCCCGTGGAGCTCGGCTCCGCTTGGGCCGAGCTCTTGAGCAAGCCCGCGACTTCGAAGTTCGACACCGGCGAGATCGCGATCCCCCGCGTTCCCGATACGGCGCCCGAAGAGGACGGCTACGGCTCCGGCCACCGGCTCGATAAGCCTCTCCGCGAGGAGGCGGAAGAAGGCGAGGACGAAGACAAGATCTTCGCGCCGCCCGCGAGCTTTGTCCCCGGCGACACCATGGATTTCCAGAACGAAGTCCTGGCCCGCACGCCCCTCGGCATGCCGGTGCCCTCGACCTTGACGCCGACCCCGCCGCCCGAGCCGACCCGCATGGGCATTCCCGAGCGCATCACCCGGGAGGAGATCTTCAAGGACCGGGACGAGAACGAGACGCCGCCCGAAACGATCTTCGGTGAAATGAAGCTTCGCCCGGCGGAAGCCTCGCCGGCCACGGCCGAGCTCGACAAGGAGGAGCCGGCCCCGCGCCGGCGGCTGGGATTTTTCCGCAAGACCGCGGCCCTGCTCTTCGATGTGGCGTTCATCGGCGCCGTCTGGGCGCTGACGCTCTGGCTGGCGGCCAAACTTTTGGGCATCGCCCTGCCCGATCTGATCGAAGCCTCGCCGGTTGCGTCCGGCGTGCTCCTGGCCGCCTTGCTGGGCAGCTACTTATTCCTGTTCCTGTTCTTCTTGGGCGAGACGCTGGGGGACCGTATGGCCTCCCGCAAGTCCTGAAGCCGCCGCTCTTCGCCGAAGGCGAAGGCCGTCCCCAAAAAACGCTCCCGCGCCGCCGCGTCGGCCGCGACCATCGCGGGCGCTCCCTCGACCAGAACTTCGCCCTGGTCGATGATCAGGGTTCGGTCCGAGATTTTGAAGGTGTCCCGGACGTTGTGGTCGGAGATGAGGATGCCGATGCCTTTGTCTTTGAGGCGGAGAAGGATTCGCTGGATCTCGAGGACGGTCAGGGGATCGATTCCGGTGAAGGGCTCGTCCAGGATGACAAACTTGGGCCGCAGGGTCAGGGCCCGGGCGATTTCCAGCCGGCGGCGCTCCCCCCCCGACAGGCTGTGGGCGGGCTGGGCCGCCAGTCCGGTTAGGCCGAACTCTTCGAGCAGCTCTCGGGCCGCAGGGCCGCGCTCGGACTTGGTGTAAGGCAGGAGCTCCAGCGCCATCCGCAGGTTCCCAGCCACGGTCGTCTTCAGGAAGATCGAGTTTTCTTGGGGCAGGTAAGTGACGCCCGCGGCCGCCCGCTTGTCCGTCGGCCAATTCGAGATGTTTTCATCATCGAGCCGGATCTCGCCTTCGTCGGGGCGGAGCAGGCCGACGATCATCTGGAAGATGGTCGTCTTGCCGGCCCCGTTGCGGCCGAGAAACCCGACAATCTGGCCGGACTCGAGCCGGATATCCACCCCCTTGACGACCGTGCGGCGGCCGAAGCTCTTGACCAGGCGGCGGGCTTCCAAAATCGGCATGGGTTGTGCGGGGCCTCGCAGGCTACGATACCGGGGGCCGCGAGGGGTGTCAAGGAGGGCGGCGAGGGCGGCGGCGACGGAGAGCGTCAGAGCCCGGAGGCCAGCCGGTCGGCCAGGGCGGCGGGGAGCTCGGCCTTGCGGATCCGCTTCTGGCAGGAGGCAATGTCGTATTCCAAGCGGTGGAAGCGGACCGTCTTGTGGTCGGTGTCGTAGACGAGGCAGGCGGCTTTGGGGTTGCGGTCGCGGGGCTGTCCGACCGAGCCCGGGTTGATCAAGTAGGCCGATCCTTCCTCCAGCTTGATCTCGCCGCCGTCCATGTGGGTGCCGACGAGGCTGCCGTCGCGCAGGACATAGACGAAAGGGAAGTGGGTGTGGCCGAAGAATCCGATCGGCGTCTTGATATAGCCAAAGGCTTCGTCGGCGTCGTACTCGCCGAAGATGTAGAAGTCTTCGTCGAAGGGGGCACCGTGGCAGATGGTGAAGAGGCCGTCGACGGTCTGCGGGCCCTGCGGCAGGGCGTGGAGGAAGTCGTGGCTGGTTTTGGTCACCACCTTGCGGGTCCAGCGGATGGCCGCCGCGGCGATGGGGTTGAAGGCGTCGATCGACTCCCGGCTGCAGACGGCCTTGTCGTGATTGCCGCGGATGAGGGACAGGGGCTTCAGCCGGCGGATGATCCGGACGACCTCGTTGGGCGAGGCGCCGTAGCCGACCAGGTCGCCCAGGCAGACATAGTGGTCGATCTTCTTTTTTTCGGCCAGCCGCAGGACGGCGGCCAAGGCCTCGAGATTGCCGTGGATATCGCTGAAGACGAGGACGCGCATCAGGCCTCCCTCCGCGCGCCGGCCAGCTCGGCGTGGAGCTTGTGGGCGTGGAACGAGCTGCGGACGAGGGGCCCCGACTCGACGCCGGCAAAGCCGAGGCCGAGGGCCTCGCGGCGCAAGCGCTCGAAGTCGTCGGGCGTGTAATAGCGGGCCACGGGGGCGTGGCTTTTGGAGGGGCGCAGATACTGGCCGATGGTCAGAAGGTCGCAGCCGGTTTCACGAAGCGCGGCCAGCGCCCGCCGCAGCTCGTCCTCGGTCTCGCCCAGGCCGATCATGAGGCCCGATTTGACGGCGGCCGGGCCCAGAGATTTGGCCAGGCGGAGGACTTCCAGCGACCGGCGATAGTTCGCGGCCGGCCGCCCGATCCGGGCGTAGAAGGGCTCGACCGTCTCCAGGTTGTGGGCCAGGACGTCGGGCCCGGCTTCGAGGACGGCGCGAAGCGGCGCCTCGAAGCCGGCGAAGTCGGGAATGAGGGTTTCGACCCGGACCCCGGGGATGCGGGCCCGCAGCGCCCCGATGACGCGGGCGAAATGGGCCGCCCCGCCGTCGGGCAGGTCGTCCCGGGTGACCGAGGTCACGACGACGTAACGAAGCCCCAGCGAGGCCGCCGCCTCGGCGACTCGCTCGGGCTCGTCGGGTTCGGGGGAGACCGGCGCGCCTTTGGTCACGGCGCAGAAGGCGCAGTTCCGGGTGCAGACATCCCCCAGGATGAGGAATGTCGCCGTCCGCTCGGTCCAGCACTCGGCCCGGTTGGGGCACTGGGCGCTGCGGCAGATGGTGTTCAACCCATGCTTTTGCAGGAGGGCGGAGACAGAGAAATAGTCATCCTGCGAGGGGAACTTGACCTTCAACCAGTCGGGTTTGCGTGGAGACGGGATGGATTCGGGAGGATGATTCGTCAATATTCGAGGTCTTTTTCGCGCTTCATCCGGCGCCGCATCCGCTTCCGGGCCTGGGCTTCTTTCATACGCTTCTTCTCGCCAGGCTTGAAGTACACGGAATGCTTCTTGATCTCCTTGATGATCGCTTCCTGCTGCACTTTGCGCTTGAAGCGCTTCAGTGCGCTCTCCAGCGATTCACCTTCGTCAATAAGGACAAAAGCCAATTAATTCACCTCCTCCCGATTGGGAAGTAGGGGAATTATACGAATTTGCGGCTTAAAGTCAATCGGGGAGGCGTGTGAGCTGCCGGTCATGATAATCATAAATAGGGGTACAGTATACGTAAATCCCAATTCTTTTCGATCGGGGGCGTTCCCCAACCAGCTGAAATAGGGATCTACACATGCTGCTCTTGTCAATTCATAAACAACGAAGGCTGCCGAGCCCGTATCCCAATTCTTTGAAATAGGGATTTACGTATACTGTACCCCTATTTCTTGCCGAGGCCGACCCGCAAGCCGATAGACCACTCGGCCGTGGCCGCGGGCTGGTAGGAGTTGCCGTCCGGATCGGGCTCGGTGAAGCCGTAGTACTCGACGCCGAAGATGTTCCGGCCGGAGAGGAGCAGCTCGAACGGATTCCTCCCGATCTCGAACTTGTAGCCCAGCCGGACATGGACGAGTCCGTAGGGATCGGTCCGGCCGTATAAGACGCCGGGGTAGAGGACCGGGTCGAACGAATAGACCCGGTTCGTCGAGTCGATGTACCAGGAACTGACATACTCCAGCGCGGCACCCGCTGTCAGCGCGGGTGTTATCTTGAGCTCGGCGTCGAGATAGAGCTGGCGCTCGGGCGAGTTGGGCATCCACGTGCCTTCGTAGACGGCGAACGCGTCGAGCGTCTGGACGGAGTCGTATTTGAAGCGGCTGTAGGTATAGGCCAGGCGCAGAGCCAGGGGATCAATCGGATACCAGGACAGCGACGCTTCCAAGCCGTAGCGGGTGGTCGAACCGACGTTGCCGTAAAAAGTCTCCAGCGGGCGCGAGCTGATCCGGTAGCGGCCGAAGTCGTTGTCGGTGGCCAGATGGAAGAGGGCCACGTCGTAGGCGATCGCGCCGCCGATGGAGCCGCGGGCCCCGATCTCTTCGCCCGCCGACGTCGCCGGCTTGAGGTCTCTGTTGAAACCGCCGAAAGCGTTAGGGTTATTGGACAACTCCTCCGTGCCGGGCGGGAGGAAGCCGGTTCCCCAGCTGGCGTAGAGGCCGAAGTCGTCGGCCGGGTTCCAGGTCAGGCCGAGCCGCCCGGTGGCTTTTTTATAGGCATTGTCGCCGGAGAGGGCTCCGACGTGGTCGTCGACCTTGCAAGTGACATTGTCGTATCGCAGGCTGAGCATGACCCCCCACTGCGGGCCGAGCTCGACCCGGTCCAGGAGAAACAGGCCGGCCGAGGATTGGGTCATGGTCTGATCGGCCAGGATGCCGCTTCCTTCCACGGCGTCACCAAGGTTGGGATGGAGCAGGGAATCGATCGTCTGCCAGCCGAAGTCCGCGCCGGCGCTAAAATGGTTCTTGAACGCTTCCCCGCCCGCCGTGTGGTTGATCTGGAGGGAGGCGCCCGGCGTGTCGTAGCCGCGGTGGATGACCGAAGAGGGCACGGCCTCGGTGTATTTGGTGTGCCGGTAATAGGCGGTCAGGGCCAGGTCCAGGTTGGCGGCCAGGGCGATCTGGCCGGTGACGCCGCTGGTGAAGCGGGCGGTTCGTTGGGATTCATTCCCGGGAACGCGATTGACGCCGAACATATCCTGATACCAGGCGGGCGTCTTCTTGTACTCGGCCAGGGAATAGGCGTCCGGGTTGGCCAGCTTGCGGCGGGAGCTCGGATCGGCGCTGAACCAGGCCAGATTCAGGCCTTCGGCGTTGCCGTTGTAGAAATCCGTATAGCCGAGGACCGCGGTCAGCTTGACGGTCGGCGAAACGGCGATCTTGAACTTGCCGTAGAAATTGTCGGCCGAAAAATCGGTATGGTCGCGGTAGCCTTGGCTCGAGGCGTAGGATCCGGAGACGCGATAGTTCAACGCGCCGGTCGTTCCGCCGACCTGGACCAGTCCCTTGACGAAGCCGAACGAGCCGCCCGCCAGGTAGGCGTCGGCCGCGATCGGGGCTTGGCCGCCGTCGTCGGTCAGGATGTTGATGATGCCGCCCGAGGAGCCGCTGCCGTAGAAGGCGGCGGCCGGCCCGCGCAGGATCTCCATGCGGTGGATGGTGGCCCAGTCGATATCGAAGAAGTCGGAGACGAAGCCCGAGGGGTCGTTGAGCGGGATGCCGTCGACGATGGCCTTGATGCCGCGCGTGCCGCGCTCGGTCAGGATGCCCTGGCCGCGGATGGACAGATGGACGCGCTCGCCGTCGGCCTGGTTGTCGACCTTGACGCCGGGGACAAGCTTGAGGGCTTCGTCGATGGCAATGGCGCGCGGCATGGCCTTGAGAAGCGGCGTCTCGACCACCGTCGTGGCGGCCGGGTTCTGCTTGAGGGGGATCTCGACCCGCGTCGCGGTGACCGTGATCTCGATCTTCTCCTGGATACGCTCGGCGGCCGTCTTCTCCTTTTCCTGGGCTTGCGCGGCGGTCGGCTTCTTGGCCGCGGCCTTGTCCTCGACCGGCGCACCGAAAGAGGCGACGGCCAGCAGGGCGATCAGAATGAGGGCGATGGGGGTATGTCGGCGGATGAGGGACGGCGATTTTGGCATAAAAATTCTCCTCATTGAAAATTAGACACGGGCCGCGGCGGATTTCTTCCATGGCCCGCCGCTGTTCGCGGGCGAGCACCCTGCGTTTTCTTGACAGCCGTCGGAGCGGGGGCATATATTTCGCTGCGGCCGGGAGGCCCGCTTTTTTCCGCGAGGAGTCCGATCCGCGTGCTGAACAAGAAACGAACGCCAAGCTCCGATTGCGTCTGGTCCGTCGCGGCGGAAGGCTGCCTGGCCGACAAGCGCGGTTCTTTCGCCGGACCGGGCGGGGGGGCGGCTGCCGCGGATTTCGGCGCGGGCGAAAGCGGGCGAGAACGGACGCTCATCCAGGCTGCCCAGGCGGGCGATGCCGATGCGATCAGGGCTCTCTATGAGGCTTACCGGGATCGCGTTTGGACCATCCTTCTTTATTCGCTCGGCGATCCCCTGCAGGCCCAGGACGCGCTTCAAGCCGTTTTTTTTAAAGTCTTCCGCGGCCTGGCCGGCTTCCGCTTCCAATCCGGCTTGTTCACCTGGATCTATCGGATCGCCCGCAACGAGTGCCTGAACCAAAGGCGCCGGCGGAGAGCGCCGCACCTGCCGTTGGAAGCGATTCTCGGTAGCCGCGACGAGATCGATCCGCGGCCGGCGGCCGCAGGCCCGGAAACGCGCTTGGGCCGGGACCTGATTTTGAAGCGGGCGGTCATGCAGCTCCCCCTGAAGATGCGGGACGTCATTGTCCTTAAATACGTGGAAGGGCTTTCCTACGGCGAGATCAGCCGTGCCCTCGGCTGCGCCCCGGGGACCGTGGCTTCGCGGCTGAACCGGGCGCTGGCCGAGCTCGGCGAACGGCTGGGTCCGTTCCGGCGGCTGATATGAAGGGCGACCCGGGCAAGGAGATATGGCGATGATATGCTGGCAACGGCGCGGGCGAAGAAAATTCCTGCCTTACCTGGAGGGCGGGCTTCCGCCGGGTGAGGCCCGGCGATTGGAAGCGCATTTGGCCGGATGTGGGCCTTGCCGGTCCGCGTTCGCCCGCTTGAAAGCCGGGCACGACTTGGCTGGGTGCTTGGCCTCCCGTGGGGGTGAACGCATGCCGGATCCGTCGGCTTTCGATTCGGCCTTCGCCGCCGGGGCGGAACGCGGGATGGCGGCCGATCGACGTTGGGCCGGACGGCGTCTGCGCTGGTCTCTGGCCCTCTCGACCCCGCGCGCCGTCTATCTTCTTATCGCGGTTGTGATAGGCCAGGCGGCCCTTCTGGCCTTCTTCAACCGCGACGCCCTCTTCGGCCGACGGAATGAAGTCGCGCCTGTTAGTACCGGCCTCGATTTCAGCCTTTTCAAGACGCTGGATATCTCCGAGCTGCCCATCAACACCCATCCCCACGTCGCCACCGAGGGCTATGTCCGGGACGTCTGGATGGTCCGCGTTTATGGGGTGGCCCGTTACGACGCCCAGGCCGGCCGCCAGTGGCACGAAGTCAATCCCGTCCTGGACATCGCCGTCCTGAAGCGCTGATCCGCGTTCTGTTGTCATTGCGAGCGTTTCGCGTGGCAAAGAAAATGCTCTCTATCAATCCGTCATTGCGAGCGACCGAAGGGAGCGCGGCAACCTATTCGAGATCCCCACGCACTCGCACCGCGAGTGCTCGGGATGACAATTGAAGCTTTTGCGCTCCATGCTTCATGTCCTCCCCAAAGGGGAGGGCTCGGGATGACAAAAGCCCATCCCCCTATTCTTTTTTCAGCTTGTCGAGCGGCAGGGGATCGGCGGAGTGGCCTGCGCGGCCTTCGACCCGGACGGCCTTGCACAACGAATTCAGGATCGCCTCCTCGGCGGCTTCGGCCGCGGCCAGGAACAATTGCGAGACGGCGTCGTTGCGCAGGACCGTGACTGTCTGGGTCGGCCCGGCCGCCCGATACGGGATGCGGACCTCCTTAGCGGTCGAGAAGGCGATGGCGTAGTCGCCGCTGCCGTTGGCGTAATATCCGCCCGTCCGGGCGATGCCGAGCAGGGCCCGCCGGGCCAGGCGGCCCAGGTTGCGTGCGTCGAGGGGGGCGTCGGTCGCGACCACGATCATGCAGGACCCTTCGGCCGGAGGGTCGAGGGCCGCGGGCGCCCGGAGGCCGTCGGCGAAGGGTCGGCCCGCGATCTGAAAGACGCCGCCGTGATTCGTCTGCACCAGCACGCCCACCGTCCAGCCGCCGGCCTTGGCTTCGAGCCGACGCGAGGAAGTCCCGATCCCGCCTTTGAACCCATAGCAGATCGTGCCCGTGCCGGCGCCGACGGCCCCTTCCTCGACCGGGCCGCCCTTGGCGTTGCGGATGGCGGCCAGAACGTGCTCCTTCGTCACCCGGCGGGCCCGAATGTCGTTAAGGAATCCGTCATTGGTTTCACCGACGACGGGATTGACCGATTGCACGGCCTCGTTGCCGGGAAGACCGAGGATATAGCCGATGACGGCGTCGGCCGCTGTCGGGACGCTCAAGGTATTGGTCAGGACGATCGGGGTCTCGATCTCGCCCAGCTCGGCCACCTGGGTCGACCCGGTCAGCTTGCCGAACCCGTTGGCGACGTGGATCGCGGCCGGGACCTTGTCCTGGAAAACGTTGCCGTCGTGGGGGAGGATAGCCGTGACACCCGTGCGGACATCCGGTCCTTCGATCAGCGTCACTTGTCCGACGGCGATTCCGTCCACGTCGGTAATGGCGTTAAGAGGGCCGGGCTCGAGAATCCCGGTTTTGATTCCGAGCTCGCGGAGGCGCGGCCGTTCCGATGGGGAGACGGCGGCGGCGGCG
Organism: Candidatus Aminicenantes bacterium; assembly: GCA_026393855.1. Taxonomy (NCBI): domain Bacteria; phylum Candidatus Aminicenantota; species Candidatus Aminicenantota bacterium. The sequence continues at coordinate 622 of JAPKZJ010000017.1, read as the reverse complement.
ATCACGGCGACGAGGGCGGCGGCGAGGCTGAACCTGGAGACGAAACGCATGGGGCAATCCTCCCGCGGGGTATTTTAGCAGAGTGATCCTCGCGACGACAGGCGAAGCGCTGGTCGTGACGAGGACGACGCAGCGTCGGATGTGGCAAAAAAGACGCTTTGGATCAATCCGTCATTGCGAGCGTTTCGCGTGGCAACCTCTCTTAGATCCCCACGTCGCGCTAAAAAGCGCTCCTCGGGATGACTATGAATGCTATAGGGAGTGCTCGGGATGACAACCTACCCATCCGTCATTGCGAGCGATCGGAGGGAGCGCGGCAACCTCGTAATAAAAAAAAGAGATCGCCACGGGCGGCGTTTCGCCGCCGCCCTCGCGACGACAGGAGAAGCCCTTCTTTCGCGGCACTTCCATGTCGACTATAATCCGATCCTGATGGACGTCTTCACGACCGACCCCGGTCTCCTCGCGATCCCCTGGCTTGTCCATGGCTTCGGAACCCGCCGGTTCGACGAAGCGGACCTGGCCGACCTGGCCGAGGCGAACGGCATGCGGCCCGTCCTTCTCCACCAAGTCCACTCGGCCGACGTTCTGGCCGTGGACGACGTCCTGCCGGACAAAACCG
>JAPKZJ010000016.1 GCA_026393855.1 Candidatus Aminicenantes bacterium | reverse complement strand
TGAGCAGGTCGAGGCCGCGCCGGAAAGCTCGGAAAGAGCCCTTGGTCCGGGTGACCCGCTCGTAGGTCTCCTCATCCGCGCCATAGATCGTGACCTCGATGTCGCGGGGCGGGTAGGCCTTGAACAACCGGACATGTTGATCCGTCACCAGACAGGCGTTGGTGAAGACGGTGATCAGGAATCCCCGGCGCTTCAAGCCCAGATAGATCTCTTCGAAATCGTCCCGCAAGAGCGGCTCGCCGCCGGTCAGGAGAACCCAGAGGGCGCCAAGTGCCGCGGCCTGCTCGGCGATGCGATCAAAGACGGGGGCCGAAATCTCCCGCGCTCGCGCCGCCGCGTCGCCCGCAGGGAGGTTGACATAACAATGACGGCAGTCGTTGTTGCAGCGGGCGGTGGCCTCGAACTCGAAGGAATGAACCCCACCCGCCGCCCGGACTTTGGCCCAGGCCTCGTGCCGGTCGAGGGGCATCGTCCGCGGGCCCGGCTCAGGCATCGGTCCGCCTCCGCCCCAAAAGCCGCTTGGCCTTCCAGCCGGCCGATAGAATCGCAGCGAAGAAGCCGACTCGGCTCAAGCGGGCCGCCAGCCTCTTCCCTTTCCGGCCGGCGGAGCGGACGGAGCGGCCGCGGCGCTCGACGGACAGGACGATCCCGAAGACGTCGTCCCGGGGAACGGGCGGATCGAAAAATTTAGCGCTGTCGCCCTTGAAGCGAAATGCAGCGTCCTGGATTCCGACCAGGCGATGGATGAGAAGAGCCCCTTCCGGGGAGCCGGCAAAGGCGGCCACGTCGCCGATCTCGTAAGGCCTCGCGACCGGGCCGATGAGGACGATGTCGCCGTCGCGAAGGTGCGGGCGCATGCTCGACCCGCCGGCCCGGAAACGGACGGAGCGTCCCTCGGCCAGGATGCCGCGCATCAGATCGGCCAGGCCGGGAGTCCCGAGGCGTAGAATCCCCGGCTCCGAGTCGTCCCGCGATTCGGGATCAGCCGGCCTGCCGGACAATGATGGACCTCTGCAGAAGCTCCCCGATCAGGCCGAGAACGTCTTTGGCCAGAGTCTCGGGGGGGGCGTCGAACTCCTCGCCCAAGTCCTCGATGACACGGCGCAGGCTGCGGCCGTCCATCCGGTCCCAGATCGCGCGGCCGGTTTCGTTCAGAGAGAACAGCTCCCCTTCCAAATCGCCGACGCCGCCGGTGAGCGGGACAATGACGAGCTCTCCCTCGATCACCCGGGCGACGACGTCCGACGAGCGAACGAAGACCTCATCAAGTTCAGGCGGAGCGGACATCGCGACCTCCCGCGGCGGGACCGTCAAGCCTCCGCCGCCAGTCTTTGACCTTCCAGGCCTGCTCGCCTTTCTCCAACAAGCCCAAGGTAAAGGCTTGGGCGTGGGTGATCCGGCAATGGTATTCGACCGGCGCGTCGAGCTTGCCGCTCTCGATCCACGAGGACGCCGGGCATTGTTCGCAGAGGGGTTTAAGGAAGCAGACGGCGCAGCGCTCCAGGTAACGGGCATCTTGGGCTTTGCGGCGGCGCACCTTCGGCACGAAGGACGACAGCGCGCCGGCCAGCCCGTCTTTGCCCAGGGCCACGGTGGTTTCGGGATGACGCAGCCGGAGACATAACTGAAACTGCCCATACGCGTCGATGCAGGCCGTTTCCGTGCCGGCGCCGCAACCGAATAGGCCGGGCCCTTGGGGACCGCATTGGGCCCGGCAGAAGGCCCGCAGCTCCCGCTGGGGCTCGTCCGATTCCGCCGCGCCGAAGGCCGCCGCCTGGGCCGGCGCCAACCGCAGCTTGGCCAGGCGGGCGTTGGCGGCGCCCGAATCGCGGCGGGCCCGCAGGTCGGACGGCAGGACGAAGGCGGGGGTGTGCAAAGCGCCCGGCCGCTCGCCCGCCCAGCGGCGGAACTCGGTGAACTCGGCTTGGTTCGGCGGCAGGAGGACGAACTTGGGGATGAACTTGACGCCGTACATCTCGAGGAGCTTCAGGCCCCGCGAAACGGCCTGGCGGGCGCCCTTGGTCTGGGTCGCGGCGGCCGCCGTCGCCTCGGTCATGCCGTAGATCGAGACTTCCACCGGCTCGAGCGGCAGGACGCGGCTGAAAAGCTCGGCCTTGCGGATCGTGATCAAGGAGGCGTTGGTAAAGAGCGAAACGCGCAGGCCCAGCCCGCGGGCCGCCTGGTAGATGTCGTCGAAGTCGGGCCGAAGGAGCGGCTCGCCGCCGGTGAAGCGGACGGTCAGGACGCCCAGCGCAGTCGCCTGGCGGAGGATCTCGACGATCTTCTCCAAGCTCATTTCGGACGCTTCGGCGTCGGTGTCGTCCGCAGGCCGATTGATCGTACAGTGGAGGCAGTTGAAATTACAGCGCTCGGTCAGCTCGAGGTCGAGCTGGCGGAGGCGCCGGCCCGGGCCGCCGGGCTGGGACCAAGCGGCGATGGAAAGCGTTTTGACATACGGGGAACGAGGCATAAATTCGGCTTTCTCAGCGAGAGGCCAGGACGAACGTCACCGGCCCGTCGTTGACGATGTGGACTTCCATCACGGCTTGAAAGACGCCGGTGGCAACCGCGAGCCCGCGCCCGCGGAGGGCCTCGACGAAGGCCCGGAAGAGCTCGGCCGCGCGAGACGGCTCTTCGGCGTTGTCGAAGCCGGGCCGTCGGCCTTTCTCGGTCGAGCCGGCCAGGGTGAACTGGGACACGGCCAGAACGCCGCCCCCGACCTCGGCCACGGACAGATTCATCTTGCCCGCGGCGTCGGGGAAGACCCTCAGCTCGGCCGATTTGGCAGCCAGGCGCTCGACGTCGGCGTCGGAATCGCCCTTTTCAATCCCCACCAGCAGGCATAGGCCGCGCCCGACGCGGCCGACCTCGACCCCGTCCACGGCGACATGGGCCCGGGATACGCGCTGGAGGACGATTTTCATCTTATTGATAATAAAGGACCGCGTTGACTTTCCGACGCCCTTATTCTATCATATTGCGGCTTCCAAGGAGATACCAATGGCCAAGCATGTTTCCGCGGTCCGCGCCCAGCGCCACAGCGTCCGCCGCACCAAAATCAACAAGACGAACACGTCCACGCTCAGGACCGAGGTCAAGAAAGTCCGCTCGCTTGTCGAGGATCAGGATAAAGAGACCGCCAAGAAGGCTCTGCCGCGCGCTTATTCGGTAATCGACCGCTCGGTCAAGAAGGGCACCATCCACGCCAACACCGGCGCCCGCTATAAATCCCGCCTCAGCCGTCAGGTCGACGCCGTCAAGCCCGACCCCGCGAAGTGACGGACGGCCGGGCGATCGTCCGGCCGAAATCGTAGAGAAACGCTTCCAAGAGAGGCTGGGCCTCTGTGTCCGAAGTTTTAATCAACAGATCGATCTCTTCCAGCGCCGCCAGCAGGCGGGTCAGCTCGGCAGCCGGCAGCCGGTCGACGACGGCGAAAAAATTCCGGAACTTCTCGTTGTAGAGATTGCGCCACGACTCTTTGATCTGCGGCCGGACCTCGGAAAAGATGAGCTTCCTCTCCCGGCCCTCGGCCAAGCCGATCCGCCCCAATAGGATGTCGCGAAAAAAAGAGGCCAGGTTGTTCATCAGCAATTGGGCCGGGATGCCTTCGGCCAGGCGCTTGTCCAAAACCAATATGGCCCGCCCGGCCTGGCCCGCCTCGAGCATATTGGTCAGTTCCCACTCGTCGAACGCCTTGACCCAGTCCGTGACGGCCTGGACGTCCGTGTGTTCGATGAGCTTCTTCTCCCCGACGTAAGTGGCCAGCTTTTCCAGTTCGGAGTCGAGAAGCCGCAGGTCGTTGCCGACGATCTCGATCAGGCGGGCCGCTGCGTCGGGGGCGACCCGCTTGCCCAGCTTGGATGCGGACTCTTCAATCCAGCCGGCTAAATCGCGGTCTTTGTACGGCTTCATCTCCTCGACCCGGACGACGGTCCCCGGCAAAGATTCGAACAGCTTAAGGATCCCCTTGGTCCGGGCCAGCTTGCCCTGGTACAGCACGACCAGTGTGGTCTTGGGCGTCGGGGCGGCGAAGAACTCGCGCAGGACGGCCTCCTCGGCTTTATCCAGGTCGGCCTCGGCGGCCTTGCTCATCTCCACGACGAACAGCCGCCAGGGCGAGAAGAAGAAGGGCACGTTGCGGGCATGGTCCAAAATATCGCGCCAGGAGACCGAGGCCGCGTCGAAGCGCTCCTCGGCGGCCGGTTCGCCCTCGGCGGTCACCAGCATGCGCTTGAGGGCTTCCAGGGCGCGGCGGGCGGGGAACAGCTCCTCGCCGTGATATAGATAGCCGGCCTTGGCTTCCGCCATTTTTTAGAAACCCTCCAGGATGGCCACGATCAGGCCGCGGGCGAAGAGCTTGGCCATGACGTCCAGGGCCTCGGATTCCGAGGACTCGAAGTCCGCGCCTTGCGGAACCTGGTATTCGGTCTTGTACTGATAAGAGGGATTGGCGTAAATGATCTTGCCGGTCCGGACATCCGTGAGCGTGATATCGGCCACCACCAGGATGTCGTAACGGTCGGCCGTCTTCTGATTGGAGAAGGCGATCGGGTTGACGATATAATTCGTTATGAGGCCCTTCAAAACGGCGTCGGCCTTGGCGGCGTCGGTCGTTATCTCGACCGAGCCGCGGGACACGAACTCGTTGATGACGGCCCGAGTCAGCTTGAGATCGAGCTCGAAGCGGGTCGTCTTGTTCTCGAATAGCGGCACTTGGACCCGCTTGATCCCGGCCGGCAGGGGGCCGGTGCCGACGAGGACATAGCCGCAGGCCGTGATCAGCGTCATTAGGGCCATGGCGATAAACACGGCAGCGATCACGGGCAAGCCTGACTTTGCGGACGCATGCGGCGCGGATCGGTGGCGGTTCGGGTTTTTGTTCATGGTTGGCTCCCGAGAGCGCTCCCAACGGGGGAAGCCGGCTCTCCGGGGCAATTATACAACGATATTGATGATCTTGCCCTTGATGACGACGACTTTACGGACCGTCTGTCCGGCCAGCAGCTCCTTGATCCGGGGCAGGGCCAGGGCCAGGGTCTTCATCTCGTCCTCGCCGGTCTCGGGGTCGGTCTCGTATTTGTCGCGGATCTTGCCGTTGATCTCGACGACGATGGTCGCCTTCTCTTCCTGGGCCAGAGCCGGGTCGAAGACCGGCCAAGGCGCGCGGAGGATGAGGCCTTCGTGCCCGAGGCGGCTCCACATCTCCTGGCTCAAGTGCGGGGTGAAGGGGGCCATGATCAGGGCCAGCGTCTCGGCCGCCTGGCGGAGGAGGGCCCGGCCCTCGGACGAGCCGCGGACGGCGTCCCAATCCTTCTTGAGGGCGTTGACCAGCTCGTGGAAGGCGCTGACCGCGGTGTTCAGGCGGAATCGCTTCTCGACATCCTCGCCGACCTTCTTGATCGTCTGATGGAGCTTCTTGCGCAGGCGGGCTAACGACGCGGGGTCGACGGGCGAGTCGGCGCCGGGTTCTCTATCCAAGGCCAACACATCCTGCAGGATGCCCCAGACGCGGCCGAGGAAGCGATGACAGCCGCCCAGGCCGTCCTCCTTCCACTCGAACTCGCTCTCGGGCGGGGCGGCGAAGAGGATGAACAGGCGCAGGGCGTCGGCCCCGTAGCGCTGGATCATGGCGTCGGGGTCGACGACGTTGCCCTTGGACTTGGACATGGCCGAGCCGTCCTTGTTGACCATGCCCTGGGCCAGGTAGTGCGGGAAGGGCTCGTCGATGTCGTGGAGGCCCAG
>JAPKZJ010000015.1 GCA_026393855.1 Candidatus Aminicenantes bacterium | reverse complement strand
TGTCGGAGGCGGGGGCGATGAAGGACATCAGGGCGATCATGATTAGGGTGGCGATGGCTTTTTTCATTGTCTTGGTTCCTTGCTTCTTGCTCATACATCTATAACTAGAGCAAGTAGCATGCCACATATAATAATATGTATATAAGTTACACAATATAAATATAATATATAATATTAACAGATGACAAAAACTTCCGCATAAATGTTCGATAATAGGTCACAATGGCGTACGGATGAAAATAATTATCTAATATGAGTAGTTAAACAATATATAATGAATGATATACAAACAATTCGCGAATAGTGTTCTATAAGAGGGCGTTATAACGTATTGGACAGCTCAGCCCGCGGCTGAATCGACATCGGCAGCTTAGGCATAGAATCGGGCTCCTTCTGGCCGCTCAAGAAGGCTCTTTCCCCAGCCTTGGAGATAGGAAACGAACTGGATTTATCGCTGACGAGTGGGGCGGAAGCCCTCATAGGATCCAAAGGTCCGACTTCAGCGACTGATAGGCGGTGGAAAACCGCCGGCCGCCATACTCGACGATGTCGTGGATGGTGACGATCCCCGGGTGTCGGGATCCGAATTGCGTCCGGCGGGGCGGGTGGCATAAAATATCGCCAGGGGAAGAGCGCCATGTCCGACCGCCGACCGACTCGTCCCGGCGATGTCCGGGATTATGAACATATCATCAACCACAGTCCGGCCGTCATCTTCCTCTGGCGGCGCGAAGTCGGCTGGCCGGTGGACTTCGTCTCCGAGAATGTTCGCCTTTTCGGCTATACGGCCGAGGATTTCACTTCGGATCATATTCTCTACGCCCAGATCATCCATCCCGGGGACATGGAGCGGCTGCTGGCCGAGATCCGCGGCCACATCGCGGCCGGACGGACGGAGTGGACCCAGGAATACCGGCTTCTGACGAAAAACGGCGACGTGCGCTGGGTGGAGGACCGGACCTTCGCCCCCCGCGATCCGGAAGGCGTCATCACCCATCTCCAAGGCGTCGTCCTGGACGTGACCGAGAAGCGGGCCATCCGGGAAGCCCTGCATGCCAGCGAGCGCAAATTCCGGGGCATCGTCGAGCAATCGGGCGACGGCATCGTGGTCACGGACGAAAGCGGTCTGATCACCGAATGGAACGCGGCCCAGGAGCGGATCTCCGGCCGCCCGCGGTCCGAAGTCCTCGGCCGGCCGCTTTGGGAAGTCCAGTTCGAGGCCGCCCTGGATCGGGGGCAGAGCGCCCCTGCGGCCGAGATCCTCAAGGAGGAGCTGGCCCGGATTCTGGCCACGGGCGAAGCTCCCTGGCTTCAGAAACCGGTGGAGCAAAGGATGAGGCGGGCTGACGGCACCGCCATCGTGCTCGAATCCGTGGTCGTGGCCATCCCGGCCGAGCCGGGCTATTTTCTGGTCAGCGTCAACCGGGACGTCACCGAGAAGCGCCGGGCCGAGGACGATCTGGCCCGCTCCCTGCGGGAGAAGGAGATCTTGCTCAAGGAAGTGAACCACCGGGTCAAGAACAATATGCAGGTCCTGTCGAGCCTGCTGAACTTTCAAGCCGGATTTATTCAGGATCCGGCCGCCTTGCGGATGCTCCAGGATAGCCGCGACCGCATCCGGACCATGGCCCTTGTCCACGAAAAGCTCTACCGCTCGCCGGACCTGTCGCGCATCGATTTCGCCGAATACCTCGGCCATCTCGCTTCCATTTTGATCGATTCCTACGCTATGACCAGGGGCCGGATCGAGCTCGACCTGGATGTCCGCGACGCTTTCCTCAGCCTCAGCGCCGGCATCCCCTGCGGGCTGATCGTCAACGAGCTTGTCTCCAACGCCCTCAAGCACGCCTTTCCCGACGATCGCCGCGGGCGGATCCGGATCGAGCTCAAGCCGACGGGGCCGGGTGCTTACCGCCTGGTCGTGGCCGACGACGGCGTCGGCCTGCCCGCGGACGTCGATTTCGGAAACGCCGCGACCCTGGGGTTGCAGATCGTCGGCATGCTCGTCGATCAGATGAGCGGGAAGGCGGAGATCGAGCGACGAGCCGGCACGGAGATCCGGGTTCTCTTTGAGGACCCTCCCAGGGTCCCGTCTCGTAAGCCACCCAATTGAGGTCTTCTCGGAGAAGGGACGCCGGACGGCGGGCCGTGGCCGCCTGTCATTGCGCCCCGCCGCCCCGAGTTCTATAATGAACGCTTTCCGCCATGAGCCTTGATTTCCTCCAGGATGTCCCTGAATTCCAGGCCCTTCTGAAGGCCCTGGAGCGAGGGGGTCGTCCGGCCGTCGCAGGGGTCAACGATTCCGGACGGCCTTACCTGCTGGCGATGTTGGCGGCCCATTCCTGGCGGCGAGCGATCTGGCTCCAGCCATCCGACCGGCCGGCCGGCGAGCTCGAGGCGAGGATCCGGTTCTACCTCGACCGGCTGGGCGTGTCGCGCAGTGTCAAGGCCCTTCCATCGCCAGGCGAGAACCCCTACGGCGGTGCCCCGCCTTCGCTCGAGGCTGTAGCCTCGCGGATGCGGTTCCTCTACGACCTGCGCCACCGTCCGCCGGTCATCATCCCAACCGACGTCTTCGGGCTTCTGCGGCCCCTCCCGGCGCCCGAGCGTCTGGACGGCCTGTTCTTGAGCCTCAAGATAGGCATGACCCTGGACCGGGATTTCCTGATCCGGCGGCTGGCCGAGTATGGCTACGTCCGCGAGGATTTGATCGCCTTCCGCGGCGAATACGCCTACCGGGGCGGTGTGGTGGACGCCTTTTCGCCCTGGCATCCCGCGCCGTTCCGGATCGAGTTCGGCGGCGACACGATCGCCTCTCTCCGCGAGTTCGATCCCTCCACCCAGCGAACCCTGCGCAAGATCGAGCGTTGCGTCGTCCCGGCCCTGACCGAGGCGGCCGAGCCGGGTCCCGAGGTGCCTTTCACCCGCTACCTCGACGACGCCGTCATCTTCCTCGATTCGCCCGACGAGGTCGAGCGGGAATACCGCGAAGTCATGGACGACTTGCGCGAGCAGGCGGCGGCCCTGGCCGCTTCGGGTGCCACCGTCGAGCCTCCCGAGCGCTATTTCCCGCCCGGGCTGTGGTCGGACGTCAAGGCCCTCGCCCTTCCGGTCGGCGAGCTCATGCCGGAAGAGGATCGCGGCCGGGAGGAGATCCGGTTCGGCTTCCAGCCCGTGCCCAAGTTCGAAAACCGCATCCCGTTCTTCCTGGAATACATGAAGCGCCGGCAGGAGGAGCGGGACCGCTGCCTGATCTTCCTTTCTTCGACCGAGATCCGGCGCAAGGTTCTGGGCCTGCTTGCGCGGGAGGAGATCCCGGCCCTGGCCGTGGAGTCGGCCCTGGCCCGGCCGGCCGAAGGCGAGATCCTTCTGGTCTTGGGCCGCCTGGACCGGGGCTTCGCCTATCCCTCGCAGAAGGCGCTGATCTTTGCCGAAGAAGATATTTTAACCGAGGACGTATCAGTCCCGATCCGATCGTCGGCCAAGCCGTCCCTGACCCAGTTCCAGGACCTCAAGACCGGCGACTTCGTGGTCCACGCCGACTACGGCGTCGGCGTTTTCAACGGCCTGATCCGGATGGACCCCGACGGCAAGCCTCGCGAATTCCTGGACCTCTGTTATCGGGACGGCGATCGGCTGTGCGTGCCCGTCGAGGATCTTGCCCTGATCCAGAAATTCACTCCGCTCGGGGCCGGCCTGCCGTCGTTGGACAAGCTGGGCACCACGGGCTGGGAGAAGACCAAGACCCGGACCAAGAAGGCCGTCGAGAAGCTGGCCCACGAGCTGCTCGAGCTCTACGCCCGCCGCAAATCGGTCAAGGGCTACGGCTTCAGCGGCCGGGGGCCCTGGCAGGAGGAGTTCGACAAGACCTTCGAATATGAAGAGACGGGCGATCAGCTCCGGACCATCCGCGAGGTCGAGGAGGACATGGAGTCGGATACACCCATGGACCGGCTGGTCTGCGGCGACGTCGGCTACGGCAAGACCGAGGTGGCCCTGCGGGCGGCTTTCAAAGCCGTCATGGACGGCAAGCAGGTCGCGGTCCTCTGCCCCACGACCGTCCTGGCCAGCCAGCACGCCAAGACCTTTGCCGCCCGGATGGTCCTTTTCCCGGTCCGGACGGCGGCCCTGACCCGCCTGCAGAGCAAGGCCGAACAGACCCGGGTTCTCGGCGAGCTCAAGGCCGGCCGGGTCGACGTCCTCATCGGCACCCACCGCATCCTGTCCAAGGACGTCGAGTTCAAGGACCTCGGCCTGCTCGTGGTCGACGAGGAGCAGCGCTTCGGCGTCTCCCACAAGGAGCGGATCAAGCAGCTTCGGACCCACGTCGACGTCCTGACCCTGACCGCCACCCCCATCCCGCGCACCCTGAACATGTCCCTGACCGGCCTGCGCGACATCAGCCTGATCGAGACCGCGCCCCGCGACCGGTTGGCCGTCCATACCGTGGTCACCTCGTTCAGCCCCCGGCTCATCGGCTCGGCTGTCCGCCACGAGCTGGCCCGCGGCGGCCAGGTCTATTACATTCTGAACAAGATCGAGGAGCTGGACGCCCTGGCGGCCAAGATCGCGGAATGGGCGCCCCAGGCCAAGGTCGTCACCATCCACGGCCAGATGGCCCCGGCCGAGCTCGAAAAGCGCATGCTCGGGTTCATCGAGCAGAGGGCCAACGTGCTCGTCTCGACCACGATCATCGAGAACGGCATCGACATCCCGCTCGTCAACACCCTCATCGTCCAACGGGCCGACCACTTCGGACTGGCCCAGCTCTACCAGCTTCGCGGCCGGGTCGGCCGCTCCTCGCGCCAGGCTTACGCCTACTTCCTGGTCCCCCCGTCCTCCGACCTGACGCCTATGGCCCGCCGTCGCCTGGATGCCCTGAAGGAGTTCAGCCAGCTCGGCTCGGGCTTCCGGCTGGCCATGAAGGATCTCGAGATCCGGGGCGCCGGCCACCTGTTCGGCGAGCAGCAGAGCGGGGTCATGGAGGCGGTGGGATACGATTACTTCATCCATATGCTCGAGGGCGCGATCAAGGAGATCCGCGGCGAGGCCGAGCCCGAAGCCAAGGCCGAGATCCACCTCCGGGTGGACAACCGCATCCCCGAGACATATGTGCCCCAGTCCAACCTCCGGCTCGATCTCTACAAGCGCGTCTCTTCGGCCTCCGGGCTGGAGGAGTTGGACGCCGCGGCCGAAGAGATGAAGGATCGGTTCGGACCTCCCCCCCCGAGTGTCCGCAACCTCCTCGACTACGGCCGGATCAAATGGCTGGCCAAGGCCCTCCAGATCCGGTCGGTCGACCGGGTCGAGTCGCGCCTGGTTCTGCGGTTTCTCCCCGAATCGGGCATCAAGATCGATCGCGTCACCGCCGTCCTGCGGGAGCGAAGGGGCCGGCTGTCCCCCGAGGGCATTCTGGACGTGCCCTTGCCCGCCAAGAGCGACGCGGCGCTCCTCAGTGAAACGATCGGCGTCTTGAAGGCGTTATATGGTGTGTAATATAATAGGCTGAATTTATTGAAGATGGAGCAAGCTATCAGGACCCGTCGACGTCTCGTTCTTGTCGCTGTCGTCTGCCTGGTCTTGACTGGGGGGGCTTGTCGCCGGAAGGATTCCGGCGGGGCCGATCCGGCGTCCAGCGGAGCCGCAGCGGCCCAGGCGTCCGCTCCGGTCGTACTACGGGTCGAGGCGTCGTCCTACACCATGGCTGATTTCGTGACCTACCTACGGCTGAACGCCGGCGAGGAATGGCGGACGCTGGCCGCTCCGGCTTTGAGCGGGCTGTTCGATAATTATGTTGAGGAGAAGATCCTCCTCGTCCAGGCCAAGAGCCAGAACATCGCTCCGGCCGAGTCCGAGATCGCCGACTATCTGTTTCGGTTCAAGAGCGCGTCCGGCGCCGGCGTCCCGGCCGTCGACTTCGATCCCCAAGCCGTGCGGGACAAGCTGCAGGTCGAGAAATACCTGTCTTCCCTGTTGGGCGGCTTGAGCGTTCCCGCGCCCGACGTGACCGCCTATTACGACGCTCACAAGAGCGAATTCCTTCAACCCGAACGGATCCAGATCAGCCAGATCCTGTGCGAAACCGAGGGCGAGGCAACGGAGACCTTGAACGGGCTCAAGAACGCCACCGAGGCCCAGTTTCGGGAGGCGGTCAAGGCCCGGTCCAAGGGCATTGAAGCGGCCAAGGGCGGCCTGCTCGGCGTCTTCAGCGCCGGCCAGCTCCCGGCCGACTTGGAGAAGGTCATCTTCGCCCTTAAGTCCGGCGAGATCAGCCGGGTCGTCGAATCCTCCTACGGCTTTCACATCTTCCGGCTGGACCGCCGCTTCGAACCGAAGCTCCAGACCTTGATCGAAGCCCGCCCGGCCATCACGGCCAAGCTTCTCGACCGGACCGGCAAGGCGGCCGTGGCCGCCCACATCGAGGAGCTGAAATCCGCCCTGGACTGGAAGGCGGAGACCAACAAGCTGCCCTTCGTCTACCAAAGGAACGAACAATGACTCTTTTCAAACGCCCCCGCTTCTTTGCCGGGCTGCTGCTGCTCCTCGGCTTGGCCCTGGCCGCCCAGGAAGTCATCGAGGAGATCATCGCCGTCGTCAACGACGACGTGATTACCCTGACCGAGTACAAGAAAGAATACGAGACCCGGGCGGCCCAGGCGCGGGGCCAGCTACAGGGCGACGAGCTGGACAAGATGCTCGTGCAGATCAAGTCCGGGCTGCTCGATGCCATGGTCACCGACCTGCTCCTGCTCCAAATGGCCAAGGAGAAGAACATCAACGTCAGCGAACAGCTGAAGATGGCCCTGGACAACATCAAAAAAGAGAACAGCCTCGAGACCGACGAGGAGCTGAAACGGGCCGTCCGCAGCCAGGGGATGGACTACGACGTTTGGCTCAAGCAGATGGAAGAGACGATCATGAAGCAAAGCGTGGTCTACAGCGAGGTCAATAGAGCGCTGTCGCTCGACGAAGCCCAGGTCATCGAGTATTACAAAGCCCACAAGGACGAATACCTCTTGCCGGCGGAGTTCAAGGTCCGGGCCGTCTACCTGACGCTGGCTCTGGAAGGCCGGACGCCGGAAGCGCTGGCGGCCCGCAAGACCGAGATCGCCGACAAGGTCAAGGGCGGCCTCGATTTCGTCCAGGCGGCCGAGACCTACTCCGACGCGCCGCTCAAGGAAACTAAGGGCGACCTCGGCAATTTAGTGGCCGGCCAGATCGACAAGCTCCTGGAAGCCGCGTTGATGCCGCTCAAGACGGGCCAGACCTCCGACTGGGTCCAGACCAAGAACGGCTGGTATCTGCTGAAGGTCGAGGAGCGCAAGGATGCCCGGACCAAGTCCTTCGAGGAGTCCAAGCGGGCCATCGAAGAGAAGATGACCTCGGCCCTGCAGGACGTCAAGTTCAAGGAATTCCTGCAGGACATCAAGAAGCGCAGCTATATCAAGATCCTCAAGGCCAGCCCGCTCGACAAGATGCCTACTTGATCTTGGCCTCGGGCGCCTTATCGATAATCTTGCCCTCCTGGTGGACGGGGGCGTCTTCCTTGAAATCGATGGTGTTGGAAACCCTCCATTCGCCGAGCAGGGCGTGGGGCGAGCCCTTGAATTGGGCGTAGAGCTTGACGTCATAATCGAGCATCTGGGGATAGACTTTGAAGTGCTCCAGCGTGCGGCCTTCGACGCCATAGTTGCTTTTGAGGGTGATGACTTCGCTCAGCCCGCCGGGCGGGATGGGGGCTTTGCGGACGGTGGCCAGGAAATTGTCGCCCAGGTTTTCGATATCCAGCTTCTTCTTGAAGATGGCGTTGAAATTGATGAACTGAAGGGGCTTGTCGGTCAGATTCTTGACTCGGAACCGAACTTGCGGGACGAGAACCAGCTTGGGCTCGGGCCATTGCCGGTACTCTTTGGACACCCACGAGGTCTGCATTTCGACGACTTCGAGCGAAGCCTTGACCTGATCGGCCGTCGGCGGCTTGCAGGCCGAGGTCAGGCCGGCCAAGCCGGCCAAGACGGCCAGCGCCGCTATCCGGAAGGCGGGTTGGAAACGATGGTTCATGGAATCCTCCTGAAGCTTTATTGTACACGAATTCGCAGACATATACGCAATTCTCGGGTAGTGATCGAGCGCCGGGATCTTGGATCCGCCGGTTGATCGCCCGGCGTATCGAGCGGGTTAATTGCGTAGATGTCTGCGAATTTGGGGGTTTGACAAAGCCGAAGGCGGTGGATTAAGTTAGACGAGGAATTTCATGCGCATCCTCATGGCCGGACTTTCGGACATCGGCAGCCGGCGCGACCTCAACGAGGATAGCTGGCTCTGCGCCGAGCTCCCGGGCCCGGCCTTTCTCTTGGCGGTCGCCGACGGCATCGGCGGGCACGCCGCCGGCGAAGTGGCCAGCGCGGCAGCCATCGAGACGCTGCGGGCCGTCACGGCCGAGCGGCTGACCGCGGCCGGCGCCGCCCCCGACCTTGCGGCCGTCCTCGAAGAGGCCTTCCTGCGGGCTAATGAAAGCGTGTTTCGGCAATCGTCGCAGACCGAGCATTTGAACGGCATGGGCACCACGATGGTCGCCGCTCTGATCGCGGGCGAACGGGCGGCGGCGGCCAACGTAGGCGACAGCCGGCTCTATTTCGTTCGCGACAAAGCCGCGTCGCAAATCACCGCCGACCATTCCTGGGCGGCGGAGCAGGCCCGGGCGGGGCTCCTGACTGAAGCCGATGTTTCCCGGTCGCCCTTCCGCCACATGGTCACCCGGTCGATCGGCTACGCCGCGGCGCTGGCTGTCGATACCTTTGTCCTGGATCTGCGTCCGGGCGACGGGCTCCTCCTGTCGAGCGATGGGCTGTTCGGTCCGCTGGAAGCCAAAGATCTGCTCAAGCCGTTCCGCCGCAAGAAGCATCCCGAGGACATCTGCCGGGCCCTCGTCCGCGCGGCCGACAAGGCCGGCAGTCGGGACAACATCACGGCCGTCGTGGCCCTGGTCGGCCGGCCTTAATCGCCCGCCCGTGCTTGGCTCGGGGGGGGGCGAATTTTCCTGTCGTTGCGAGAACGACGCTGCGTCGGACGAAGCAACCTCGCCGAGATTGCCACGCCCGGCCCTCAAGGCCGGGCTCGCAACGACGGAAAATTACAGCTCAGTCAGCGGACGACGGCGGAAGCGAAGACAAGTTCGACGCCCTCCGCGTCGGCCCGGGCCAGGAATTCGCGCAGGGCGTCCACGGTCTCCCGCTTGGCATGGCCGATCCCGATCGCCGTCCCTTTTTTTCGGGCGGCGGCGAACAGCTCCCGGAGCCGGGCTTTGACCGTGGCCTTCCCGGGTGGCTGGTCGAGAAAGACCCGGCGCTCGGCCGCCGGTACGGCCAAGGCCCGGGCCGCCGTGTAGGCGACGCTGCCCCGGGTCGTTCGGCTGTCGACGAAATACAGGCCGTGCGCCTTGACCACCTCGAGGATGCTCAGCATGACGGCGGCGTCCTCGGTGGCCCGCGACCCGGTGTGGTTGTTGACGCCGCGCGCGCCCGGTACCCGGCGCAGGAAGGCTTCCATCTTCGCCCGAATGGTTTCCGCGTCCATCCCCGACCGGATCGTGTCGATGGGGGCGCCGGGCGCGACGCCGGCCGGTTCAAGGGGCAGGTGGAGCATGACTTCCAGGCCCGATCGGGCCGCCAGGGCGGCGGTTTCCGCGGCCAGTGGAGCGTCCGGCAGGATGGCGATTGTCAGGGGCCGGCCGATCCCGGCCAGCTCTCGGACGAGCTCGAGGTTGTAGCCGGCGTCGTCGATGATGACCGCGGCCGCGGGCCTGCGGCCGGCCGCAGGCGGGACGGCCGGGCCCGCCGCGAGTGGGCAGATGAAGAGCAGGATCGCCTTCGTGTCCCGGCCGCTGTCCGTGCCGCGGATGGTCCAGAGAAAGCGAAGGCTTCCATCCCGCCGCTCCTCCTCCCGGGATTCGAGGCGGGCGCCGAGCCGCTTGATCTCCGCCTCGAGCTCTGGGGCCAGGGCGGTATAGCGGCTGGAGGGCAGGTCGATCCGGATGTGCCAGCCGCCGCGGTCGTCCTGGAAGGGGTGGACAGCGTCGGCGCCGCGCCGGGAATCGGACAGCCATTCGAAGAGCGCGAGGCCCATTTCCGGCGCAGTCGCGGGTTTGCCGGGCCGGCGGGGGGATTGCAGGAGGACGAGCAGGACGAGTCCGGCGAGGAGGCCCGCGGCGATGACGACGACGGGGGCGGAAGGACGCCGCATTCAGGGTCGGCGGGTGATCAGGCCCGCGGATTTCTCCAGATAGGCCTTCTTGTCGGAGCGGCCGGCGTCGATCTTGACGTCCGGCGGGACGCCCTTGCTCCAGACTTTTTCGCCCGAAGCCGTGGCGAACACCGCCGTGGTCAGAAGCAGGGCATCGCCCCCCGGCAGAGGGAATGTTTCCTGGCGCGCCGTGAGCCCGGGCGTCAGAATGCCGACGGCCTTGGCCTGCCGCAGCTCGCGCAGGCAGGCGGCGGCGATTTCCGCCGGGCCCATCGTTGCCGGCCCCGTCCAGAGGATGAGCGGCAGCGATTCCAACGGAGCGGGATCGGGGCAGGCCATCATCTCTTTGACTCCGCCCTTTTTCTCGAACTGCCCGGCCTTGGCGGCCTTGACGAAGAGATTGACGAAGCGGCGGGCTTCTTCGTTGTCGCCTTCGAAGGCGAAGCGCAGGTCGATGATCAAAGGCTGGGTTTTGCCGGCCAGCCGCGGCGCCAGGCCGGCTTTGATTTCGTCGACCAGGGGAGGGTAGAAATGAGCCACGGTCAGGATGCCGGAGGTGCCGGCCTGCTCGGCGAAAGCGAACGCCTTCGGATAGATGTCACCTCGAACGACCGTGAACTCCTTGGTCTCGTTGCCTCGGATAACCCGGACTTTGACCGGCTCGGCCTCCGGCGATTTGAGGGCCAGCCGGAGCTCCGACAGGCCCGGCAGGATGGTCGAGCCGTCATCCAAGGCGGACACCAGGTCGCCGACCTTGAGGCCGGCCTTCTCGGCCGGCGAGCCTTCGATCAGGCCGACTACGACCGGGAAGGTCGAAGCTCGTTTGAACAGGATGAGGCCCAGGTCCTTATAGTGCGGCAGGGCGGCGTCGGCCCGCTTCCGGGCGGCGTCCTTGTCCAAATAGCTCGATAAAGCGTCAAGTGAGTTGACCAGGCCGCGAAAACCGCCGGCCATCGTCGTTTTGGCGTTGGGCTCCTCGACATAATCGGCCCGGATCAGCCGGACGACGGCCTCGGTCAGATCGGTTCCGCTTTGGGCCGTGGCGGGCGCCGCGCTGGCCGGGCGAATCTGGCGGGCGACCCAGAAAAACAGGACTCCGGCGGCCAGCGCGCCCAGGCTCAACAGGCGGGTTTTGGTGTTTCGGCTCATGGCGGTGGGGGCTCTCGAGAGCCGGAATTGTATCACCTCCGAGAGAGCCATTGCAAGGGATCGACGGGCTTGGTCAGGTGGCGGATCTCGAAATAAACCGAGACGCCGACCAGGGAACCGGTATCGCCGGCGATCGCCACAGGCTGGCCGGCGATGACATAATCGCCCGATTTGACCAGGAATTCCGAGAGATGCCCGTAGAGCGAATGATACCCGTCGCCATGGTTGATGATGAGCAGGTTGCCGTAGGCCGGGAAGAGCTCGGCGAAGGCCACCCGGCCGTCGTGGACGGCCCGCACGGCCAGGTCGCCGTCCGGCGGGGCGATCTCCACCCCGTTGTTCATGGTCACCGTGTTGAACTGGGGGTGGACCTGGACGCCGAAGGCCTGCAAAACCTTCCCCCGGGTCGGCCAGGTCAGCCGGCCCTTGCGCTCGGCCATCGGGATGGGAGTGAAGGGCGGGGCATAGTCCTGGCTCTGCAGCCGCTGGATCATGACTTGCAGCTCCTGGGCCCGGCGGGCCAGCTCGCCCAGGGCTTTCTCGTAGGACTGCTTGTCGGCCCGGATCTGGGCCACCAGGGTCCGGGCTTTGCCTTCCTCCCGGTCAAGCTCGGCCTTCTTGGCCGAAGCCCGGCCGAGGAGAAGCGCCGTCTCCTTCTCTTTGGCCGCCAGGGCGGCAGCGGCCCGCCCCAGCTCCGTCAGATTCCGGCCGTAATCCTCGATCATGGAGTTCTGGGCCGCCGCCAGAATGGTCAGCCGCTTGTTCTCGACGGCCAAGGACTTGAGGTCGCGGGCCTGAAGAAGGAAGCGGGCAAAGCGGAAGCGGCCGTACTTGTAGAGCGTCACCAGGACCCGGGTCAAAGCCTCGCGCTCCGAGCCCAGCCGGGCTTCGAGCTCGGGGATACGGCGGCGGGCCGCTTCGAGATCGGCCCGGTTTTTGTCCAATTGCAGGGTCAGCATCCGGCCCTCGTTGCGCAAGAGGCTTCCGGTGATGCCGATCCGGTCCAGCCGGTTGAGGGTCGTCTGCTCCTTGGCCTCGTCCTCTTTCAGCTTCTTGCGGAGGCTGTCGATATCGCGCCGAACTTTGTCCAGGCTTTGTTCGTAGGCCGTGGCTCCCGATTGGGACTGGTCCGGGGAGACGGCCGGGGCGGAAGCCAGTCCGAGGCCGAGAGACAAGGCAAGAGCGGCTGCCGCGAGCTTCATTTGCGCGTCGCGAGGAGGATGCCGCCCACGACGCTGACGAGCAAGCCGAAGGCGATCCCGATGATGGAGAAGGACAGGGCCATCTCCCCGGCCACGCCGTAGAACTTGAAGATCTCGATATAGGCCACCTCGCGGACGCCCAGGCCGTTGATCGAGATCGGGAGGAGCTGGATCAGCAGGACGAGCGGGATGAAGACGAAGTAGTCGAGGGCCGGGACGCGGAGCCCCAGAGCCCGGCCGATCAGGAAGTAATACAGGATGACGTTGAGCTGGAGGAGAAAGGCCCAGGCCGTAGCCCGCAGGAAGTCCCTGGGGTGGTCCCGGTAGCCGACGATGACGCTTCGAAACTCGGCCGCTTTGATCATCGCCTTGCGCAGCGGCCCGGCCGCGGGCGGCCGCTGCAGGCGGCGGCCTACCGCGGGCAGAAAGAACAGGCCGAGGACCGCGAAGCCGCCGATTCCCAGCAGGAGCGAGACGGCAATGAGGGGCACGCGGCGGACCATGTCCAGCCGCAGGAGGGAGGCGATCACGGCGAAAAAGAGAAGGATCAGGATGCCGCTCATCCGCTCGACGATGACGATGGCCGATGAGCGGACGAGCGACCTGGACTGCCGCGAGCCGTCCCAGATGCGGTAGGCGTCGCCGCCGAAGTTGGTCGGCAGGAAGCTGTTGAAGAACTCGCCGATCAGGCAGGAGCGGAAGAGAAAGGCGATCGGTAGGTCGTCGCCGCGGGCCAGGGCCAGAATCCGCCAGCGGTAGGCCCGGATGAGGAGGCCGACGGCGTTCAGGGCGAAGGCGACGGCCAGCCAGGGCCAGGCTGCATGGCGCAGGTGGCGGGCGATCGAGGCCAAGTCGAAGCGCGACAGGACCCAGGCCAGCACTCCGACGCTGAAGCCGAGCTTAAGCAGCGTCCAGAAGGTTTTGCGGCGTCCGGCCATGCCGCGATTTTATCACATCCGGGGCCGCGCGGCTGCGCCGCAACGCAGGCTTGGCAAATCGGGGCGACCGGAATATGATGCCTCCCTCATGACCCGGACTTTGCTCGAGTCGGCCAAACAAATTTCGGCATCCGCCCTCGATGCCGTCAATCCCGAACGCCTGGTCCGGGACGGCTTGCGCCTGGAGCGAGGATGGCTCGAGATCCAGGGCCGCCGGTTCGATCTTTCGGAGTTCGCCGCCATCGACGTCCTGGCCTTCGGCAAGGCGGCGGTGGGAATGGCACGGACGGCGGCCGAGATTTTGGAGGGGAAGCTGCGGCGGGGCCTGCTTGTTACGCCGCCCGGCCCGGCGCCCGCTCTGCCGGGCTTCACCCGCCTCGAGGGGTCCCATCCCCACCCGGACGCCCGGAGCGAAGCCGCCGGCCGGGCGGCCCTGGAGCTGGCCCGCGGGTCCGGTCCCTTCGATCTCCTGCTCCTGCTCGTCTCGGGCGGCGGATCGGCCCTGCTGGCAGTCCCGCTCCCCGGCCTCGAGCTGCAGGCCAAGGCCGACCTGGCCCGCGAGCTCATGGCCCGCGGTGCCGACATCCGCGAGCTCAACGCCGTCCGCAAGCATCTTTCGGCCATCAAGGGCGGCGGCTTGGCCGCCGCGGCGGCGGGGCAGGTCGTCAACCTTCTCCTGTCCGATGTCCCCGGCGACGATCCTGAAGTCATCGCTTCGGGCCCGGGCTGCCCGGACGCTTCAACTTTCGCCGACGCCGCCGCCGTTCTGCAGCGCTTTGGCCTCTGGGACGAGCCGCCGGCCGGCGTCCGCGAGACGATCGAAGCGGGGTTGCACGGCCGGATTCCGGAAACGCTCAAGAAAGGCGACCCGGCCGCCGGCCGCATCTCGACGTTCATTATCGGCCGCAACGCCACGGCGCTGGCGGCTGCCCGGCGCGAGGCGGAAGCCCTGGGCTATCGGGCTTCGATCCTGGCGGCCGGCGATTCGGGCGAGGCCCGCGACGCGGCCGCCCGTTATGTCCCCGCCATTCTGGCCGCCGCCCGAGCCCTGCGGCCGGGCGACCGGCCCATCGCCCTGATCGCCGGCGGCGAGCATACGGTCACGGTGCACGGTCGGGGGCTCGGCGGGCGCAACCAGGAGTTCGTCCTGGCCGCCCTGGTCGATCTGGATAGACAGGCCCGGGCCGGGGAAAAGACGAATCCGGCCGCGTTCGGCGCGTTTGCCCGAACGGGGCGTCTTTATGGGCGGGATTGGCTGGTCATGAGCTTCGGCACCGACGGTATCGACGGTCCGACCCCCGCCGCCGGCGCCTGGGGCGGGCCGGATGTGCTGGCCCGGGTCAAGTCGGTGGGCATGAACATGGAAACCCGCCTGGAGGACAACGATTCCTACCGGTTTTTCCAAAAGACCGGCGGCCTTTATATGACCGGGCCGACCGGGACCAACGTCATGGACGTACGGCTGTTCCTGACGGCCTGAGCCGCGGGCCTCGTTTTTTTTCGTGTAGGACCTTGAGCCCGGCGAGGCTTGCCAATACTGATTAGTTGTGTTTAATATTCTTATGTTCGCCGGTTTTTTGGGGGGGAAGTAACCGTATGGAAGAATCCGTCGTTTTATGTGGCGTATAAGAGGTCATGCTCGAGAATCGCTTTTTAGGAAGAGCTGATTATTGCGAGAAAAGGGGAGAAAACAGTAATAATGAGCAGAAAAAGCATGCACGCTTGCTTGTTCGCATTATGGGGTATTGCATTGTCAGCCTGCAATAGCGATGTTGGATATTCAATAGTCAACAATAACGTAGCCACAATCAGGCAAGATTTTTACGTCAATTTTAGAAAGCTTTACAGTATAGATGTTACGGACATCAGTCTGTTCAACAAACGCAATTATTTTAAACCCCTCATCGCCTTCGATGAAATGGAGAACATATATATCGCTGACAGCTACCAAGGCAAAATCTACAAGTACGATAATAAGGGTCGTTTTGTTAAATCATTCGGAAGACAAGGTCAAGGTCCTGAAGAGTTTTATCTCATAAGCTCCCTGCTGATCGATGAGGATGTTCTTCGTGTGTTTGACGGAGGCGGGGACATAAAAAACATCACCTTGGATGGACGTTTCATCTCGCGCAGCCGAGTGTCCATACCGAACAGAATGGGGGTCAGAAAGCTTGCTGACAAATATTTTGTTATGGCGGGCGAAACAGATTTCAAAAAACTGAAAGTAAAAATCTCTACAACCGATAAGAACATGCTGAATTTCCATAACATAATCGACTACGATCATAAGCCGGGAATAAGAGGGACATACGAATATTATATGTTTGATTGGCTGTTGATAACGAAG
Organism: Candidatus Aminicenantes bacterium; assembly: GCA_026393855.1. Lineage (NCBI taxonomy): Bacteria > Candidatus Aminicenantota > Candidatus Aminicenantota bacterium. The sequence goes on along the minus strand of JAPKZJ010000015.1, from coordinate 1,806 downwards.
AAAGGCGAGCTTTATTATCCGGAAAGCAATCTGGAAAAATATACAATCGTCAAATACGACGACAAGGGAGCCGTGTTGGGGAAAATCAACAGAAAGTATCATATGGACGGTTATTCAGAAGACGCGAAAAATAGATTTTTTAAAGTATATAAATACGAAATCGACGAAGGGATGATTGAGTTTCCGCCGAATCCTCCGGCCGTTAATCTGATATTTCAGGATTTGAAGGAGAATATTTGGGTTCTCGTCGGGGAAACCTATGAGGACAACAGGAACGGCGAGTTTGAAAATTTAGTCGATATCTTCGACAGCGGCGGGAAAATCGTCCATTCCTTCAAGACGAAAATATTGTCAAAAAATTGCTTATATAATAATGGGAAAATATACAGAGTCAGGTCGATGGATGAAACTGCGGCCGAGCAGTATATCGACGTGTACGGAATCGAGTATGCGCCGAACTTCGCTCCGGATGGCGCGGCAAGCTCGAAGCGCGGCGACGGGAATGTGGACTTCTAAGCGGGATTCGTTTCGGGATTAAAGGCCCCGCTTGGCCGGCCGGATTTCGGCGCATGCGACAGGCTGTTCATGCAGTCAACCGGAGGCGAAGCGCGGCGTTGCGCTTTTCAGGGCGAACCGATATAATGCGGGGGAAGCAAAATCCGGCCCAAAGGCCGCCCAAGGAGATCCCATCGTGAAGAAATTCGTTGCCGTTTTCGTCGTCGTCCTGTTGGCGTCCCTGTCCCTCTCGGCCGAAATCTACGTCAAAACCAAGGCCCACACCGACCCCATGTCCATGATGGGGCAGACCACCCCGGCCACGGATACCGTTCAGGAGCAATGGCTGGGCGACGGCCGGATGGCCATGATCACGACCGGCCAGATCATCATCATCGATATGGCCAAGAAGAAGATGCTCTGGATCACGCCCGCCTCCAAGTCCTACCTCGAGACCGCGCTGCCCCTCGACTACGCCAAGATCATGCCGGAACAGATGGCCGCCATGGCCGGGATGATGCAGGCCACCGTCACCGTCGTCCCGACCAACGAGAAGAAGAAGATCGGCCAGTGGAACTGCACCGCGTACACCATGAACATGACCGTGATGGGCATGGCCATGCCGATGAAAGTCTGGGCCACCACCGACGTGCCGTTCGATTACGCCAAATACGCGGGCATGATGGCCGAGATGGCCAAGGGTCAGATGCGGTTGGGCGACGCCGCGGTCGCGGAGATGGCCAAGATCAAGGGCTTCCAGGTGGCCAGCGAGATGAACGCCGAGATCATGGGCGCCAAGATCCATACCACTTCGGAAGTTCTGGAAATCTCCCAGAAGGACGCTCCCGCTTCGATCTGGACCGTTCCGGCCGGCTTCACCAAGCGCGACAAGCTGACCATGGAAGAGGTCAGCAAGCGGTAACCGCTGCTCTTGCCGGCAAGGCCGGCCTTTTTGATTGAGTTAAATGCCCCCGTCGAGGGCTCCGTCCGGGGTCCTCGACGGGGGATTTTTTTTGGATCATTTCCCATCTCCTGGAAACGCAGTCCGGGGTGTCGTCCCGGCGGCGCGGGTTCACCACTCCTTTTTACGCTAATCCGCTCGGCGCCTCGGAACTCCGCATTCGAGATCTCCCGGTCTTGGAGACCACCCACTCCGTTTCGATTCCGCAGGATGGTCGCGTGCTCAAACAGCCCTCGGCACATGCAGCCGAAGGCGCTAACATATCCCCGCCTTCGAAGGCGGGGTAGGGGTGGTGATATCAATGAGAATAAAAGTGTTGTGCGCCTTCGGAATAAAAAGCTTTTCCTTCG
>JAPKZJ010000014.1 GCA_026393855.1 Candidatus Aminicenantes bacterium | reverse complement strand
TGGAGAGCTTCACCTACACGACGACCACCCCCGAAGCGGGCCTGTACACGATCTCGTCCACGGCCGACTTCGACAAGGACTTGATCTGTTTGAACGGCTCGTTCATCCGTGGTCCCCGGGCCGGCGTTTCCGGAACCTGATTCAGCCTGAGCTGAACAACACCGATCTACCGAGGGCCGGCTCGAAAGAGCCGGTCCTTTTTTTATTGTATAATGGGGCCGATGATCGCCAGGACGTTCGTCGTCGGCCTGCTCTTCTTCCTTTATGTCCTGTCGCTGATTCCTCTGATCATCATTTGCGCGCTGATCCGGGCCCGGGAGCCCCTGCTCGCTTTCAGCCGCTTCCTAATGCGTCTTAACCGCGCGGTTCTTGGCCTGAAGGTCATCGTCGAAGGCCTGCCGGAAGTCGACGCCTCGCACCCCGTCGTCTATATGGCCGATCATCAAAGCTTCCTGGACGGCCCTCTGCTCTTCCTGCTCGTTCCGAGCTCCCCCAGGATCATCATCAAGGCTTCGGTGTTCCGCATCCCGATCTTCGGCCTGGGGATGCGCTATGTCGGGTTTGTCCCCGTTGATCGCCGGGGGGCGCGCGGCGGTCGGGCCGGCATCGAAAAGGCCGCCGCCCTTATGCGGGACCGGAAATACTCGTTTCTGATATTTCCGGAAGGGACGCGAAGCCGCGATAGCCGGATCCAGCCATTCCGCCGGGGGGGGTTCTTTCTGGCCATAGCCGCGGGCGCCCCGATCGTCCCCGTGACCGTCGAGGGAACTTTCCGGCTGATGCCCCGGGGCCGCTGGGTGCCCCGGCGGGGGACGATCCGAGTGGCCTTCCATCCCGCGGTGGAGACGGCGGGGACTACGCAGGACTTGATGGCCGGGCTGATGAATCAAGTCCGGGGCACGATTGTCTCGGGCTTTAAAGGAGATGTGCCATGACCGAAGCTTCGATCGGCAGCGAGCTGGGGCGCCTGACGGATGAGTTCTATGCGACTCGGGCCGAAGCCTACCAGGCTGCGGTCGCGGCCTGTGTTGCGGCGCTTCGCGGCGGCGGCAAGATCCTAGTCATGGGCAACGGCGGCAGTGCGGCCGAAGCCCAGCATTTCACGGCCGAGCTGATCAATAAGTTTTCGCGTCCCCGGCCCGGTTTGCGCGCCGTCACCCTGTCCGCCGACACCTCTGTTCTGACCTCGATCGCCAACGATATGTCCTACGATGCCGTTTTTAGCCGGCAAGTGGAGGCTTTGGGCGATCCGGGCGATGTGGCGCTGGCCTTGACGACCAGCGGCAATTCGCCCAATATCCTGCGAGCCCTGCGGGCGGCCCGAGAGAAGGGCATGAAATCAATCGCTTTGACCGGAATGGGCGGAGGCCAGATCTCGGGCCTGCCCGATATCCTCCTGGATGTCGCTTCCAGGGAGACGCCCAGGGTCCAGGAAATCCACCTCGTGATTATTCATACGCTAGTGGCCGATATTGAAGCCGGCTTAGGATTTTGATTGGATCATCAATACACGGCGACAAACCGCAACCCCACCGCAATGAGGGTGCTCCGGGGCGGCAGCCGAACGCAAGACGCGACCCCTAATTGCTTGGCGAAAAGTGGCAAGTTATGGACAAATTGCGGCTTTTTTAACGAATCTGGATTCGCTCGTAAAAAATAGCTTATTAAATACAACAAGATACGCCCCGCCTTGAATGGCACGCGGCTTGCATCCTATTTGCCGGGAATTCAGCCGCGAAAAACGCGGCAAGGAGCGAGCCATGCCCAATCGGAAGAGCGGCTTCACCCTGATCGAGCTTCTGGTCGTCGTGGCGATTATCGGCATTCTGGCTGCGCTGCTGGTTCCCAACGCCATGTCCGCCCTGCAGAGGGCGAAGATACGCGGCACCCAGAAGGACATCAGCACCATCGCCACGACCCTGATCAACTACATCGGCGACAAGTCCGTCCCGCCGGTCAACAGCGGCGACATCAGCACCACGCTGAAGAGCGCCCTGTCGCCGATGTACATCAAGGTCCTCCCGCTGAACGATCAGTGGGGCAACGGCTTCAAAGTCTACTGCGGAACGGCGGTAGATGGGAATTACGGCCTGACAGGCTCGGGGCCGGATGACTTTCTAATCGCATCCTATGGCCGCAGCGGCACGCTGGAGGGCTTCACCTATGTCGCGGCGACGCCGGAGGCCGGGCTGTACACGATCTCATCGTCGGCGGACTTCTTCAAGGATCTGATCTCGTTGAACGGCCAGTTCATCCGAGGTCCCCGGGCCGGCACCTCGGGGACCTAGAGTTCTTTGAGAGCTTCGACCCCTGCGGCTCCGCTATTAAACAACCAGGCCCGAGCGCTCTGCAGAAGCCTCTGAAAAGCCGCCCGTTGCAGCTCCAGGCGTTCTGCCCCGGCGACCAGGAGATGGGGGTTGAAAAACGGCGCCGGCTTGGCGGTCAGGCCTGCTTTCATCCCCGGGCATTCGCCCGCGGCGAGAATGTGCAGGGCCTCCTCGGGCGACAGCTCGACGACCGCCGGAGAAACGCTGTCGTTGCGCAGGATGATGATCTTTTTCAGAGTTGTTCGCCTAACGACGGCTTGGGCGCCGGCGATCCAATTGGGATCGATCAGGCCGTGCGCGTCCTTGGCGGCCTTGTAGCAGAACGGGGCGCCCCGGTCCAGCCGGCAGTCCTCGCCCCGCAAGCAGACGGCGTCTTTGCAATCGTCCTTGTGAAGGACGACGTTCTCGCACTTGCTGCCGTCGAATAAAGGCGCCAGGCGGCCGAAAACCTCGACCGCGGAGGTGGGCAGAAAGGCCTTGCGCTCCACTGCGTCCGCCAGGGCGGCTTTGCCCGCGTAACGGACGAAGAAAATCTCGCCGGCATGGAACCGGTAGCGCGGATCGCGCAGCAGCCCGAAGAAAAGATCGGTTTTTTTCGTTCCCGGAGGGCCGATCAGGGCCAAACCTTCTCCCGCCGCGTCGACCGACATCCCTCGGACCGGGTGGACGCCGAACGATCGCTCGCCGACGTCGGCCGCCAACCCCAGGGCCAGGCTCCGCAGGGGGCCGTAGGCGTCGCAGTTGACCAGGACGCCGGTCTTGGTCTCGGTGTTGTAAAGGGCCCGCGGCTCGCGCCCTGGGATGCCGTCCACGGCGTAGATGATCCCGTGCGGCTCCAGGCCGGCCTCGAGCTGGGCCGGATACCAGTTATCGACCCAGAAGTCGTTCAGGTGGGCGACGTTGGTCCGAAGCTGGACGACGACCCCGTTAATGACCGCGTTCCATTCGAAGGCGTTTTCCAGGCCGAGGCGCGATTCGGCCTCGGCCACCAGGCCGTCGCGGACGGCGACCGTCAGCCCGGCGTCGACGGGAACCGGCCTGCGGACCCGGGCCGCGTAGTTGGATAGAGCGATGCGCTTGGCCTGGCGGGCCGGCTGCAGCCGGGCCAGGGCTCGCCCGATGCGGTCCAACCCCTTCTCCAAGTTCTCCATGGAGGTGGCGTAAGACAGCCGGATGTAGTCGTCGGCGCCGAAGGAATCCCCCGGGACGACGGCGACGCCGGCTTCGCGCAGCAGGTAATAGGCCATCCCGTTGGAATTCCGGATCGGCGTGCCGTTGAATTCCTTGTCGTAATGGGTCTTGACGTTTGGGAAGAGGTAGAAGGCCCCCTGCGGCTTAAAGCAGGAGACGCCGGGCATGGCCTGCATTTTCATCAGGGCGTAGTTGCGGCGGCGGCCGAACTCTTGAACCATCTTGGCTACTTCGAACTGCGGCCCGGCGACGGCCTCCTGGGTGGCCCGCTGGGACATCGAGGCCGCGTTGGATGTAGTGTGGCTCTGGATCTTGGCCATGCCGGCGATGATGTCGGCCGGGCCCAGGGTGTATCCGATGCGCCAGCCGGTCATAGAATACGACTTGGAGGGGCCGTTGACGATAACCGTCTTCTTCTTGATGTCTTCGCCCAGGGCGGCGAAGCTGGTGAACGGAAAATCGTCGTAGACGAGCGAGGCATAGATCTCATCGGCCACAACATAGAGATCCTCGCCGCGGACGACGTCGGCCAGCGCCTGGAGCTGGGCTTTGGTGTAAGCCGCTCCCGTCGGGTTGGAGGGCGAGTTCAGGATGACGGCCTTGGTGGCGGGCGTGATGTGGGCCTTGAGAGCTTCGGCGGTCAGGACGAAGCCCTCCTCCTCCCGGGTCTCCACATAGACGGACTTGCCCTTGGCCAGCTTGACCTGGTGGGGGTAGGTGACCCAGTAGGGAACCGGGATGATGACTTCGTCGCCGGGGTCGAGCAAGGCCAGCATCAAATGGTACAGCGAGCTCTTGGCGCCCGAGGAGACGATGATTTCGTTGGGCGCGTAGGTCAGCCCGAAGTCCTCCTTGAAGCGGGCCAGGACGGCCTTCTTCAAGGCCGGCGTGCCGTCGTTCTCGGTGTACTTGGTGAAGTTGTCCTGGATGGCCTTGATCCCGGCCGCCTTGATGTTGGCCGGGGTCGGAAAGTCCGGCTCCCCGATGCTCAGGTCGACGACATCGATGCCCTCGGCCTTGAGCGCCTTGGCCTTGGCCGCGATGCGCAGCGTCGGGGAGGCGCCGATTTGCTTGACTCGTTCGGAAACCATGATCGCGTTGCCCTTTCCGAACCGGGCTTACTTGACGGGCTTGCCTTCGGAGGTAAGCTTGTCCTTCAGGAATTTCTTGATGTCCGCGCCGGTCAGCGATTGGAGCACGTCCGGCACCTGGGCCAGAATCTCGGCCATCTGGGCCGTTATCTTGGTCGTGCCCAGGGATTTGTCGCCGCCGACGACGACGATCTTGTCCACCTTGGACAGCGGCTCCGACATCCCCCGGACGACCTCGGGCAGGACCTTCATATACATTTCCAGGATGGCGGCGTCGCCGTACTTGTCCATCGACTGGGCCTTCTTGAGCATGGCCTCGGCCTCGGCAGTACCCTTCTCCTTGATCCGGGAAGCCTCGGCCAAGCCCTCCATCTTGACGGCCTCGGCCTTGCCGTGGGCTTCGGCTTGGATCCGGTATTCTTCCGCTTCGGCTTCGGACTTGATCTGGTATTTGCGGGCGTCGGACGGCTTGATGACGTTGGCCTCCAGCTCCTTCTCCCGCCGCAGGATTTCCAGCTCCTCGATCTTAATGGCCTGCTCCTTCTCCACCTGGCGGACCTTGGCTTCCTCGCGCTTGATATCCTGATTGAGGCGATGGCGCTCCAACTCGTAGGCGAAGTCGGCCTGGGCCTTCTTCTGGTTGACCAGGGTCAGCGAGTCGGATTTCTTGGTCTCATTCTCCCACTGGGCCTTGGCGATCTGGGCATCGGCCTGGAGCCGGGCGACTTCGGCTTCCTTGCGGGCCTGGGAAGACTTGATGACGGCTTCTTTCTCGCCCTCGGCCTCGGAAATGGCGGCGTCGCGCTTGGCGGCCATGATCAGCGGTTTGCTGAGGGAGTTGATGTAGCCTTGGGGGTCGGAGAACTCCTTGAGGGCGAAGGCCAGCAGGACCAGCCCCATCTTGGAGAGATCGGCCTTGGCCGCGGCCACGACCTTCTCGTTGAACTCGGCCCGGCCGCGGTAGATCTCTTCCACGGTCATCGTGCCGATGACCTCGCGCATCCGGCCTTCCAGGACGTTGACGGCGACTTCGCGGATGCCGTCCTTGCCGATGCCCAGGAACTGCTCCGCGGCGACCATGATGGCGCTCTCGCTCGAATCGATCTTGACCTGGGCCGTGGCGTCGGCCAGGATCGGCACGCCGCCGTGGGTCAGGACCTCCGGCGTCCGGATCGACAGGGACACGACCTCCATGGGAAGAGTGTCGACGGTTTCCAGGAAGGGCATGACGAAAGTTCCGCCGCCCAGCCGGTAGCGGTATCCGACCTTGACCTTGGCGCCGTCGGGGCCGGTCACCGTCTTCTTGCGCCCGGAGATGATCAGGGCTTCGTTGGGCCCGACCTTCTTGTATTGCTTGGCGACGAGAAGGGCGAACAGGGCCAGTATGACGAGGATGATACCGGCAGTGATCAGGATGCTGGGAAGAGTCATGAGGGCCTCCTTGGCGGATGATCGGTCATCGGGGGCTCCGCGGACCTAGGGCGTTGAAAAGCCAATTATTATTGTCCAGGCGGGCCAAGTCAAGCCAGACGCGATTCCGGGAAAAGCGGTTGGGCATACCGGCCCGGCGCTAGCGGCCGGTTTTTCGGGGAAAAAGGCGCCGGAGAGACGCGCCGAGCCCGCGGGCGGGTGAGGAGGCCGGCGGAGCGCTCTCCGTAGCCTGCGCCCCTTGTGCCAGGACCCGCTGGACGATGGGGCAGCCCGGGTTTTCCAGGCAGTACGGAGCCAGCTTGCCTTGGCTCAGATAGCGCCTGATCTCCTGGATTTCGGGCGAGTTCCAGACCTCGGCGTAATCCTCCATCTCGCCGATGACGGCGCCCCCGTAACAGCAGGGCAGGATGCCGCGCCTCAGAATATAGAAATTCTCCCAAGGCTCGCGGCAGAGAGGGAGTCCGGGAGGGGCCGCGTTTTCCGCGCTCATGAGGCGGCCTCCTTACCGGATGGAGAGGGGGCCGGCTTGCCGAAGTCGAACTGGCTGGCCAGGGGGACGCCATACTGCTGAGCGAACCGCTGGGCGTCCCGGAAGAGCGCTTCGAGCTCCTTGCGGCCGAGCGGCTCCCGGGCGAAGTCGAAGCGATACCCGCCCCGATCGATCGGCGCCTTCGGCTTGGCCGGGTGAAGCAGCGGCCGCAGGACGAGCTTGTCGGCCTCGATCCGCCGGGCCAGGCGGAAATACTCCTCGAGGTCGCCGGCGTTGACCCGCATCGGGATGAAAACCAGATAAATGCGCGGGAGACGGCCGGCCTTTTGCCGCTCTTCGTTCAGCCGGACAAGCGAGGGGACGATGTCGTCCCAGCGGTCGTTGCGGATCTTGGCGTAGGTCTCCCGCGTCGCTGCGTCCAGCGAGATATAGAGATTGACCGGCTTGCCGACCAGGGCCTTGATCGTCCGGTCGGTGAAGGCCTGCCCGTTGGACGACAGCTCGATGATCTTCTTCCGCTCGGCGCAGGCGTTCAGGATTTCGGCCAGCCGGGGATGGAGCAAGGGCTCGCCGAAAGAACAGTTGACCAGGTATCGGGCCGACCGGAAGAAGGGGCCGTAGCCTTTCAGTGTCGCGTCGTCGACGATCGCGTCGACGCGGTCGCCCTCCATCTCCTTCATCCCGTCCCAGAGGCAGTAGACGCAGGGCGGACTGATGTTGCAGCGACCGAAGAGATCGACGCCCAGGCTCAGGGGGTACGAGCTCAACACGGTCTTCCCGGCCTTCATCTCTTCATAGTTCTTGCGGGCGTTCTCCCGGAAAAAGGCGGAATCGGCGTGCCAGGCGTCGTCGTCGTGGAATTCCAGGGGGCCGATTCGAACGCCCAGCTCGCGTCCGTCTCCGGCATGGCGCTGAACCGGGTGAAGCCTGTCGACACTCAGCTCGATGACGGGAGGGATATCGGATTCGCCCCGATCCTGCTGCCGCAGCAAGGCCAGATCGTAGCTGCCATAGCCCCAGCCTTGGATGACCGGCCATTCCGCCGCGGGACTGCCCCGGTATGACAAAGTCAGCTTCTGATCGATGTCGGGAAAGTCCAGAAACACGGGGATGGTCAGATAGTGGTGCGCTCGAACCTGTTTCCAAGGCAGCAGGATTTCGCCGCGGCGGCCCATCCAGCGGAACGTCGAATAGCCCTCCGTCTCCCAGCCGTGCCATCCGGCGCCGTAGACCGGATCGTCCTGCGTCCCGGCCGCGATCACGGCGGCGGCCTGGACCATGATGCCCAGGATCCTCCCGTCGCCGGGCACGGAATGGGTCCGGTCCAGCCGGAGGGTGAAGGGGATCTCCCCGCCGGCCGGAAACGAGAAAGGGAAGAACAGCGTCGTGAATTGCGTCGGGACGACGGCTTGCCCGAGGGATCGGCCGTCGAGAAAGACTTCCAGCCTAGGCGCCTGCTGATCGGCGAATAGATGCTTGACGGCCAGGGTCAGGCAGCGGGTGTCGGGCGAGCCGGGGCCGGCGACGAAAATCTCCGCTTCGCGGCTCATCCAGCGGAAAGGGATGATGTCCTGATTTTCCCAGCCATAGAAACCGCGGCCGTATCGAACCGTCGGCGTCGCGACGGGCTTGTCGTCCGGCCGATCGTCGGGAAGAGTCAACGGCGTCCCGCTCCGAATGACGCCTTAACGCTCGCCGTAGGCCATAAAGAGAAGGCTCTTGTGCTTGAGGGCGTCCTTCTGGGCCTGGATGATCTCCCGGATGCCCTTGTCGGCCAGCTTGAGGAGCTCGCCGAGCTGGTGGCGCGAGAAGGGGCTGCGCTCGGCCGTGGCCTGGACTTCCAAGAGCTGGCCGCGGTCGGTTTGGACTACGTTCATGTCGACCTCGGCCGTGGAGTCTTCAGGGTAATCGAGGTCGAGCAGCGGCGTCTCCTTGACCAGGCCCACGCTGACGGCTCCGACGAGGCTGCGCAGGGGCATCTGATCCAGGTCCCTCTCATCCATCAGCTTTTTGAGGGCCAAGGCCAGGGCGACGCAGGCGGCGTTGATCGAGGCCACCCGCGTGCCGCCGTCCGCCTGCAGGACGTCGCAGTCCAGGATGATCTGCCGCTCGCCCAAAGCCCGCAGGTCGGTCACGGCCCGCAGGGCCCGTCCGATCAGGCGCTGGATCTCCTGGCTGCGGCCGGAGGGGCAGCCCTGGACGCGCTCGCGAACCGTTCGCTTTTCGGTGGCCCGGGGCAGCATGGCGTACTCCGCCGTCACCCAGCCCGAGCCAGTCCCCTTGATGAACGGCGGCACCTTCTCCTCGATCGTGGCGGTGGCTAGGACCCGGGTCCTGCCGCACTCGATGAGGGCCGAGCCGTCGGCGAAATCGAGGTAGTCGAGCTGGAAGCGGATCGGGCGGGTCTCGTCGTTCGGGCGGTCGTTGGCTCTCATGCGTCCTTCGTTTCATCCGCGGGCCTGGTGTTCCAGCGCTTGTGGATCCAGAGCCAGAAACCGGGCTCGCGGCGGATTTCCTGCTCGATCATCTTAGTGTAGATTTGGGTTGTTTTCAACACGTCCGCGTCCCGGCGGTCCGAGCGCGGAACGGTGAGCGGCGGCAGGATGCGCAGGAGATAGCGGCGGCCGCGCGGGACGCAGAAGAAGGGCACCATCGGGGCCCCGGTCTTGAGATGGAACGCGGCCAGGCCGGGTGTCGTGGCCGCAGTCTTGCCGAAGAAATCGACGAACACGGCTTGGCTGCGCAGGACGTTCTGGTCGACGACAAGGGCCACGATCCCGCCTTTGGCCAGGGCCTTCAGGATGGGGCGCCCGGCCCCCATCTTGTCGATGACCGCGGCCCCCATCCGGCGGCGCAGGCGGAGGAGGTCGCGGTCGATCAGGCGGTTGTCGAGAGTCCGGGCGATGGCGTGAAATGCCCCGAACTCGGACAATCGGGACGGCGACGCCTCCCAGTTGCCGAAATGGGCCGTGAAGACCAGCACGCCCCGGCCCGTAGCCAGGGCCGTTCGCAGGTGGTCGCCGCCTTCGACGTCGACCAGACGGCGGATCCGGTCCGCGGAATAGCCGGTGAACTTGATCGTGTCCAGGGCCGTGCGTCCCGCGTTGGCGAAGGCGGTGCGGGCGATCGCTTCCCGTTCGGCCGGGCTCTTCTCGCTCCCGAAGGCGACCGCCAGGTTGGCGAGGGCGATCTCCCGATGCCGTTTATCAAGCCGGTAGGCCAGGCGTCCCAGGCCGCGGCCGAGAGCCAGGGTGAAGGGGCGGGGCAGGAGCCGGACGAGGAGAGCGAAGGACTTGTAGGCGGCGAATCCGGCCGCATCCCCGGCCCGGCTCATCGGGCCGCACTCCGGGCCTGGCCGAGCCTCGCCCGGACGGCGTCGTAAAAGGCCGTCGGCAGGTCCAAGCCGATTTTTAGGTAGAAGGCCGGAAGGCTTGTCGCTGCCTCAAGCCGGCCCCGCAGCTTGGCCGCGTCCTTCTCCGTCGTGATCAGCCGTCGACAACCCGCGGCCCCGGCTTCGGAGGCGATCCGGGCCAGGGCCCGGTCGGGATAGGCGTAATGGTCGGGGAAGCTGATCCGGGCCGCCGGGGGCAGGCCCAGGGCTTCGAGAAGATCGAAAAATCTCTCCGGCCGGGCGATCCCGCTGAAAGCGAGAAACCGCTCTCCGGCGGCCGAGGACGGGACGGCCGGCGTTCCACCGCCCAGCGGCACCAACCCCTTGGCCGAGGTCGCGCAGGGGAAAAGCAGGGGTGTCGCCGCTCCCCGGACGGTCCGCAGGCGGGGAGGCGCCCCGGCATGGAGCACGATATCGGCCCGGCGGAGCGCGGAGGACCCTTCCCGGAGAATTCGGCCCCGGCTTGCATCCTGCAGGACGATGTCGAAGTCGCGGGCCAGCCGTAGATGCTGGAACCCGTCGTCGAGAACGGCGACGTTAAAGCCGGCCGCCGCCGCCCGGCGGCAGGAGGCCAAGCGGTCGCGGCCCACATAGACCCCGGCCCGCGGCGTATTCAGGGCGGCCATGAAGGGCTCGTCCCCGGCTTCCTCGAGACCGGCCAGGAGCGATTTCCCGTCGGAAACGACCCCGCCTATCTTCTCCCATCCGCCTTTGTAGCCGCGGCTGACCAGCGCGGGGCGGAAGCCTTCTTCGAGTAAAAAGCGCAGCAGATCCAGGACCAGAGGGGTTTTCCCCGATCCGCCCAGGGCGATGTTGCCGACGCTGATGACGGGGAGCGGGGCCGCGGCGGCCCGCCGGATGCCTCCGGCGTAGAGCGAGCGCTTAGCCCGACAGACCAGGCGGGAGCCCATGGAATAGAGGAAAAGAAGCGCTCTCATCAGGCTTCATGATATAACACGAGCAGGCGTTTTTTAACAGGTTTTCCTCCGGCCGGGGCCCGCTTTACTCCCTCCCCGGGTTCCCATATAATTCGGCTTGTTCCAGCCCAGGAGGTACGAAAATGAAGCGTCATCTGCGCCTATTCGTCGCGGTCGGCCTCGTCGCCCTGGCCGCGTTCGCCTGCCAGAAGAAGACTCAAGTCCAGGGGGTCGGGCTCGGCGTCTCCTTCGGCGAGGCGAAGCTCTCCGACAACCTGATCACCGACGTGGTCTACACCTGGAAGACTTCGGGCGATTTCAAGCCCCTGGATAGGGATTACAGCGTCTTCGTCCATTTCTGGCACAACGCCAATCTCATCGTCCAGGACGATTACGTCCCCGACGTGCCCACTTCGAAATGGGAGAAGGGCAAGGAATACATCATCCGTCGGCGGGTCTTCCTGCCCAAGTTCATCGACGAGTTCGATCCCTCCTTCAAAGGCGAGGAGACCCTCCGCCTGTCGGTCGGGTTCTATAACCCCTTCGATCGGACCGGGAACGCCCAGCGCGAAGTCCTGTCCAAGAAGCTCAAGGTCACCCCGCCGCCCCTCGGGACGCCGGAAGTCATCTATGAGAGCGGCTGGTACGACCTGGAATCCGATCAGAACTCCCCCCTGAAGCAATGGCGCTGGACGGCCAAGGAAGCGGCTTGCGTCGTCGACAACCCCAAGCGGGACGCTTTGCTGGTGATCCGAGGCGGGACCAACAAGGAGATCGTCAAGGACCAGAAGATCTCCTTCCGGATCAACGGCCTGCCGTTCGACGAGTTCATCCCCCAGGAAGCGATCTTCGAGAAGACCTATACCATCAAGAAGGAGATGGTCGGGGACAAGGACGAGTTCATCCTGACGATCGCCGTCGATAAGCCGTTCGTTCCGGCCAAGGTTATCCCCAATTCCAAGGACGGCCGCGAATTGGGAGTTATGGTTGGGCTGATCTATTATCGCTAGGGCTTCTTGATCCAGATCGGAGCCTGTTTGGCCGAGGCGGCCTGGTTGAGGAACTGTTCCAGCGCCGCCTTGGCCTTGGTCGCCTCGGCCTGGGCGTCCTGCAGCTTCTGATAGGTTTCCGCGATCGCCTTCTGGATCTGGTCTTTGCTGGCCATGCTGTTGAAGGTGAAAAACTGCTGATTGAGCGCCCTCATCTTGAGGTCCAGCAGCTCGGCCCGCTCCTGGGCCTTATCATTGGCCGTCTGCAATTCCGATTTTTTTTGGTTGAAATCGACGGCGGCCTCCGATAGGACTTCGGCCCCGGCCTTGGGGTCCGGGACGGCGCTCGGCGCGGCGACTGCCGACGGGCGGGGCTTGTCCCCCGGCGCGATTCTTTCTTCCGCGTCGGCGGCGGGCGCCCCTTCCCGGACCACGACCATGGCCGCCTTCTTTTTGGTCCGGCCGAGGTCGGCGTTGGTGACGACGGTCGTCGTGCCCTTTTTGGCGGCTTCCCGCCGTTCTTTTTCCTTCTTCGCGGTCTCGACCATGCTTTGCCCGAAAACGCTTCCCGCGGCCAATAGGACCGCCAGAAGCCAGGTCGTCGCCTTGCGGGTCGGGAGCATAAATCGAGGATAGTCCCCGCAGGTTGGCTTGTCAATCCTCGCGACGACCGGCGCGGCGCTAGTCGTTACGAGGACTGCAAGGCTCTGTCCTCGCGGTGACCGTCGAAGCGAAGTCACGTCGAGGACTGCGAAGCGCTGTCACCTCGCGACGATAGGCGAAGCGCCGTCATTCGCGATAACAAGGGTCGTGCTTCTATGGCGGCCGCGCCGTTTTAACCGAGATCGTCTCGCCATTTAAGCTAAATTCCACGGCTCCCTGAAAGTCGGTCCGAAGGAGTCGGGCCCCCGTCCGCCCCAGCCGGCCCAAGGCGTCGGGGTGCGGCAGCCCGTAGCGGTTGCCCCGGCCGGCCGTGACGACGGCGAGGCGGGGCGAAACCGCGGCCAGGAATTCCTCCGAGCTCGAGGTGCGGCTGCCGTGGTGGGGAACCTTGAGCACATCCGAGCGGAGGCTTTTTCCCGTGCGGACCAGGCGGGATTCGACACCGGAGCCGATGTCCCCCGGCAGCAGGAACGAAGTTTTGCCGTAAGTCAGGCGGATGACGAGCGAACGGTCGTTCTCGTCGCCGCGGGGCGGCGCCGGGCCTCCCTCGGGCGAGAGGACTTCGATCTCGGCTCTCCCGAACCGGCGGATCGTCCCGGCCGCGAGCTTCCACCGGGCGGCGCCGGCCAACGCAGCGTCGAGCGTCTCCGCCTCCTCGTCGCGGGCTCCGCCCGGCGGCTCCCAGAATTCGCGGACCTTGAAATTGCGGGCCACCGTCAGGAGCCCCCGACGATGATCGGGGTGGTCGTGCGTGAGCACGACTAGGCCGAGGCGGCGGATATGTCGATCCCAGAGAGCCGGCGAGACGACGTTTTCCCCGATATCGAAGGTTCCGAAGGCCGAGCCGCCGCCGTCGATGAGCATCGGTTCGGTCCCGGGCGCCTCGATCAGGATTGAGTCGCCTTGCCCGACGTCGAGAATCGTGACTCGAAATCCGGACGAGCGGATCGGGAACGGGACGAGCACGACGAGGGCCGTCGCGCAGGCGGCGGCGGCCGCGACAATGCGGCGGTGGAAGCGGGAGCGCGCCGGCACCAACAAGGCCAAAAACGCCGCCGCGTAGGCGGCCATGAACCAGCCGGAAAGCGTCGGGACCCGATAGGACAAGAATGGGACGCCGTCCAAAAGGCCGAGGGACCGAATGAAAGCGGCCACGAGGGGCTTCAGTACGGCCGCACCGAGCCTGGCGACACCCGCTCCCAGAAGACCGAGAGGCAGAAAGACATAGCCTGCGGCCATGATGACGCTGACGAGCGGGACGGCGATGAAGTTGAGCGGGATCCCGGAGAGCGCCACCCGATGAAACGCGGCGACCGTCAGGGGGAGGACGCCGATCTGGGCGGAAAAAGAGAGGGCCGCGGCTTCGGAGAGCTTGAGCGGCAGCCGGGGCAGGCGTTTCAGGATCGGCCCGTAAAAGAGCAGGATGGCCAAGGTCGCGGCGTAGGTCAGGGTGAAGCCTTGATCGAAGAGCTGGAACGGATCCGCGATCAGGATGAGCAGGGCGCTCAGCGCCAAGGTGTTGAGCAGGCTGACGTCCTTCCATAGTAGGCGGCCGCCCAGATAGAGAACGGCCATGACGACGGCCCGCACAACCGAGGCCCGGCCTTCGACCAGGAAGGCATAAAAGACGAGCAACCCGATCAGGACCATGGACGCGGCCCGGTCGGATACCCGACAGGCCCGCAGAACGGCGAAGAGGAAGACGGCGATGATGCCGATGTGGGCGCCCGAGATGGCGATCAGATGGAACAGGCCGGTTTTCTGAAGGGATCGCGTCAGCTCCTCGCTCATGCGGCCGCGTTCGCCCAGCAGCAGGGCCTCAAGGACCGCGCCTTCCGGACGAATGCCGCCCGGCAACGCCGGGTCGGAGAAGCCGGTTCCGATGACGTCCAGGAAGGCTCGCCGCAGGGAGGAGATCAGCCGGCGCGGCGACCAGCCCGGAGCCGAGGACGTTCTTTCGATGAGCAGCCCGCTCTTGACGGCGGCCAACAGATTGAGACCTTGGGTCCTTAGATACCGCTCCGAGAACGGCGGGCTGAAGTTCGCGAACTCCCGCGGCGGCAGGACGGTCGCCGCGAGACGCAGGCGGTCGCCGACGCGATAGATGCGGAGGCGGCCCGAGAACGGAGTCCGCGGCACCGAAATGCGGGCCAGGCCGACAACGGACACGACCCGGCCGGCGGAGACGGCCCGCTCCGCGCGCAAGATGAGCTGGTCGCGATCGATCCCGAGCGAAGGGGTCTCGGCGAGGACGCCGGTCAGCTCAATGGCCGACCCGGCCGGGAGTGCCCGCAAAGGGTGGCCGGCGAAGCGGGCTTCCGTCTCTGCCAGGATGGCCGCGCCAAGCGTGGTGCAAACCACAAGCGCCCAGACTGCGGCCCGGATCTCGCGCCGCCTTCGGTATTCCCGCCACGCGAGCCCCAGGGCTGCGACCGCGAGGGCGAGGAAGATGACGGCCGGGCCATGAGTCGCCTCCCCGATCCAGACGCCCGCCAAAAAGGCGGAGGCCATCGGCAGGAAGGGGGAGGACATGGTGACGGCGGGCCGCCGGTCAGCGCGGAACGGCGGCGTTCTGCCCCTGCCGTTCCAGGCAGTCGAGCAGCATATGGACCATCAGCTTGATGCCGATCGTGATGGTTCGTTCGTCCGGGTTGAAGCCCGGAGAATGGAGCGGAGCCAAAGGCCCCAAGCGGGGATTGCGGCTCCCCAGCAGGAAATAGAGGGAAGAAGCGCGTTGGGCATAGCGGCCGAAATCGTCCGAGGCCATCTGGGGCTTGATCTCGACCAGCTTATTCTCGCCCAGGGCCTCGTCGAAGGTCGGACGCATCATGGCCAGGAGCTCGGGGTGGTTGTAAACGGCAGGGATCTCCGGTTCGAAGGAAAACGTTGCGTCGCCGCCGAGCGCCTGGGCGATGCCCTTGGCCAGGGTCTCCATCGCCCGCGGCAGACGCTTGCGGCTGCTTTCGTTCAAAGTCCGCAGGACGCCGTCGAAGGCCACCCGATCGGCCACCGTGTCGGGGCGATTTCCGCCCTCGATGCGGCCGATCGAGACCAGGGCCGGATCGGCCGGGTCGGTTATCCGATCGACAAGGGTCTGCAGGGCGGTGATGATATGGGCGGCCAAGACCACCGCGTCGGCGCCTTCGGGGGATGAAGACGCCGCCGGGCGGCCGCGGACCAGGACATGGAACGAGTCCGAGGAGGCCAGGAAAGGGCCCGGCGCCAGGAAGGCCTGTCCCTGGACGTCGGTGGACAGCCCCAGGCCGAAGACGGCCACGACGGGCGGGTTGTCGAGGACGCCTTCCTTGATCATTAGCGCGGCCCCGCCCTCATCGGTCCCGGCGGACTCGGGCGTGCCCGGCTGGAAGATGAACTTCACGCCGCCGCGGAGCTGATCCTTGAAGGACGAAAGGACGAGGGCGGCGCCTAAGGCGATGGTCGCTTGGATGTCGCGGCCGGAGGCGTGCATGATGCCAGGATTGAGAGATTTGAAGGGAACGTCGGCTGTCTCCTGGACCGGATCGGCTTCCAGTCCCGCCCGCAGGGCGATCCAGGCGCCGGGAAGGTTGCCGCGCAGGAGGCCGACCACACCGGCCCGGCCCGAGCCGTTGCGGACTTCCAGGCCCAGCGATTGCAGCCGGCCGCTGATCAGCTTGGCGGTCTCGCTTTCGTCGCCGGGGAGTCGGGGATTCATGTGGATGAACCGCCGGATCTTGATCAGATCGGCCCGGATCTTCTCGATTTCCCTGTCAATGTCGCCGGCCGTTTTCTTGTCCACGGGAAGACCGGGACGATATAGAAAACAGACTGATAACAGTAGGAATATCAGTTGTTTGCCCTTGATGCTCATGACCGCATATATTAAAGTCTGGCGGCGTTTTTGTCAAATTCGTCCCCCGTCGCGCAAACCCTGGCAAACAAGCTGCCGCTGGTGTAACCTTGGACCCTCTTCCCGGGCCGGAAGCCCGGGAGCGGGATGCGAGGACTACTGGGATGGACGCTCCGAAACAGGCTTTTTATCATTCGCCCATCGGGCTGATCCGGATCGAGGCCGTAGACGAAGCCGTGACTGGACTTGATTTCATGGATCAGGAATCGCCGACCTCCGCTCGCCTGCCCGGCGTCCTGCGCGACGCGTTACGCCAGATAGAAGAGTACTTCCTGGGCCGAAGGACCAAGTTCACGCTGGCCCTGCGGCCCGCGGGCACGCCATTCCAGCGGGACGTCTGGAAAGCCTTGGTCCGGATTCCCTATGGCCAAACCGCATCTTACAAAGATATTGCTGCGGCCGTCGGCCGGCCCGCGGCCGCGCGGGCCGTCGGAGCGGCCAACGGCGCCAACCCCATCTCTCTCCTCATCCCCTGCCATCGCGTGCTCGGCGCAGACGGCCGCCTGACCGGTTACGGCGGCGGCCTGTGGCGCAAAGAGTGGTTGCTGCGCCATGAGCGAGGCGGCCGGCCGCTGTTCGGGTAAAAAGGGATCTTTGCCCAATTCCGGGGAGGACCGTTCGGGGTGTCGTCCCGGCAACGCTTTGGTCGTCCTCGTTACGACCGGCGCTTCGCTCGTCGTCGCGAGGGCGGCTCGGGTTTTTCACGCTTTTTTACGTTACTCTTCTCGGCGCCTCCAGCGCTTCGCAGTCCTCGTAGGGACGTCGCTTCGACAATCCCCGCGAGGGCGGAACTCCGCATTCGAGATCTCCCGGTCTTGGAGATCACCCTCTCCGTTTCGATTCCGTCAGATGGTCGCGTGCTCAAACAGCCCTCGGCACATGCAGCCGAAGGCGCTATCCAATCCCCGCCTTCGAAGGCGGGGTAGGGGTGGTGATATCAATGAGAATAAAAGTGTTGTGCGCCTTCGGAATAAATAGCTTTATCCTCGCGATTTCGCCGTCGGCCGACACCCCGAACCGTCTAATCTCCCCGGAATTTGGCGAAGAGCCAAAAAAAGCCCCGGCCGCGGGGCCGGGGCTTTTTAAATTACTCGGGTTCGCGAAATCAGCGCAGGTACTTGGCGAAGGGCTTGGTGCCGGCGTAGACGGCCTTGGCGCCAAGCTCGTCCTCGATTTCGAGGAGGCGATTATACTTGGCCACCCGCTCGCTGCGGCAGACCGAGCCGGTCTTGATCTGGCCCGTGCTCAGCGCGACGACCAGGTCGGCGATGAAGGTATCCTCGGTCTCGCCCGAACGATGGGAGATCACCGCAGTGTAATCGTTGGCGTGGGCGTAATCGACCGCCTCGATCGTCTCACTGAGGCTGCCGATCTGGTTAAGCTTGATCAGGATGGAGTTGGCGATGCCGCGCGCGACGCCGTCCCGGAAGCGGGTCATGTTGGTGACATAGATGTCGTCGCCGACGATCTGGATCTTGCGGCCGAGGGCCTCGGTCATGGCCTTCCAGCCGTCCCAGTCGTCCTCGGCCAAGCCGTCTTCAATGGAGACGATCGGATATTTCTCGATCAACCCGGCGTAGAAGGCGATCATCTCGGCCGAGGTCCGGACGGATTTGTCGGACCTTTTGAAGATGTACTTGCCGTCGGCGAACAATTCCGAAGCGGCGGTGTCGAGCGCCAAGAAGATGTGCTTGCCGGGCGTGTAGCCTGCTTTCTGGATGCTCTCGACGATGCAGTCGAGCGCTTCCTCGTTCGACTTCAGGTTGGGAGCAAAGCCGCCCTCGTCGCCGACCGACGTGCCGTAGCCCTTCTTTTTTAGAATCTTCTTGAGATTGTGGAAAACCTCGGTCGCGGCCCGGATGGCCTCGGCGAAGGTGGGCATACCGGCCGGTGCGATCATGAATTCCTGGATGTCGACGCTGTTGTCCGCGTGGGCTCCGCCGTTGAGGATGTTGATCAGAGGGACGGGCAGGGTGTAGACCGGCTGCTCCCGCAGGGAGGCGTAGAGGGGCTTGCCGGCCGCTTTGGCGGCGGCATCGGCCGCGGCCATCGATACGGATAGGATCGCGTTGGCGCCCAGCTTCGTCTTGAGCGGGGTCCCGTCCAGGGCCAGCAGGAGGGCATCGATCTCGCCCTGCTTGGCGGCGTCCATCCCGCGGAGCTTGGGGGCGATGATGTCGTTGACGTGGCCGACGGCCTTGCGCACGCCTTTGCCCATGTAGCGAGCCGGGTCTTCGTCGCGAAGCTCGAGAGCCTCGTGGGTGCCGGTCGAAGCCCCGGAGGGAACCAGGGCCTTGCCCACGGCCCCGCCCTTGAGGACGACCTTGGCGGCGACGGTCGGGTTGCCGCGGGAATCGAGGATCTCGCGGGCTTTGACGTCCAGAACAGTCGTGTCAGTCATGGCTTTACACCTTTCTTGGAAATGAGTCGACGAGAAGCAGGGAGCGGGTCAGACTTTGTCGGCCCCGTCGTCGGTCAGGTTCTCGGGCCCGCGCTTGAGATACTCTTCTTTCTTCTTATCGATGAATTCGCGGATGGCGTCCAGGCCTTCCTGGGTCTTCTCCCGGACAACCTTGATGCCCTTCTCGGCTTCTTTGGCGATCTTTTCGAAATTATCCTTGGCCTTGTCGCCCGTCTTCCCGACTTCGCCATGAATCTTCAGGCGGGTTTCCTTCCCGCTGGCCGGGGCCATCAGGATGCCCGCCAGATACCCGGCGGCGGCGCCGACGACGAACGCGAACAGGACTTCGAGTCCGGATCCTTTGTCATGCGACATCAGTAGTCTCCTTGCTCTTCTTTAATGATTTGATGATGAAGCGGGCCGCGGGGAAGATGAACGGTAAGTACTTGCCCGGAAACGGCAACATCTTGGAGGTGAGCCGCAGGGAAGCCTCGGACAGGCCCAAGGCGGCCTTGCGGGCGACCTTGATCGTGTCGCCCATCTCGTCGACCCGGTTCTTGACGACGAGCTCCAGCTCGCTCAGGTTCTTGGTCAAAGCCCGGACTTCGACCATGGTTTTCTCGGCCTCGACGGCGGTCCGACGAAGCTGGATGAAAAGCTGGACGAGGAATACGACGGCCACCACGGCGGCGATCGTCAGGATAATGAACAAGATCTGGTTCAAAGTGAGGGACATAGTACATTAAATTTAGTGGAAAACGGGGGATTTGTCAATTCGGCCCGGAGCGGCCGGTTCAGGCGGTCGGATCGACGGGCTCGAGGAAGGCGAAGCGGTGGAAGTCCGTATCGCGGGTGTAAATACGGCGGATCCCATGCTCGCGCATAAGGACGGCTGTATGCGCGTCGTGAATAATATTTCCGCTTAAGAGCGGCGCTTGAGCCAGAACCTGAGCCAAGACCGTGGCGTGCCTATCCGTCGGCGTGAGCAGCCCGAGAGAGGGGGTGACCAGGAGCGCTTCGATAAAACTCCAAGCCTGGTCTGCCGAAAAAGGATGCCGTAAAATCCTTGGATGGGTCACGACCCGGAGAAATTCGTAGACAACCCCCCATGTCAGATACCAAACCGAGGCCTGCGTTCTCCATTCCGCGATCCGCTCCTTGCAGGCCCCGTGAAACGGCGAATCCGTATCGGAGGCGTAAACGAGGATGTTCGTGTCGACGACGAACATCAGAGGTCTTCCATGGCGTCATAGAGGGCGTTGCGGTCGGCGATATCCACGAGTGCGTCGCCGCCTTGAAAAGTCGGGAGTGGAGGGAGCTCGATTCGAGCGGGTTGTCTGCGCAATAGGAGTCGAATGGCGGATTCCACCATTTCGGACATCGTCGTCCCCCGGCGTGCAGCTTCTTGTTTCAAGCGTTTCATGACGGAGTCGTCGATGTTCAAAGTGGTTCTCATGCATATAAGCATATGCGCGATATGTTAATATGTCAAGAGCTTTGGCGCCGCACCTACCACCAATCGATCACCGATCCGCCGCTCTCGAAATAGTAAGGGCTTACCAGCATATTCATGCTGCCTTCGCGAACAACCATGAAATCCTTGATCTTGAATTTCTTCTCGGCGTGAATATCCTCCACGGTCCTGTTCAAGGGTGGGATCGGTCGGAACGGGTAGAGCTTCTTGAACACGGCCTCTCTCTGGTCGTCGGGGATGATGTAGACTTCCACTGAGCCGTCCGGCACGGCGACCTTACGGGTGGGGAAGGGCAGGCGCGGATCGCCCATCAGGCGCGGATCTGGCATGGAAAACCTCCTTGCTTTAAGGCATCACTTGATAGACGTCCAATAGCCGGAGTTTTCTCAGTGAACAGAAAAAAGAGAGTTAATCCGCGCGGCCGTGTCGAGGAAGAATCCCGATCTTACCCGCAGCAGCAGGGCTTTTTGTCTTTCGGGGCCTGCTCGTTATTCTTATCTTCTTTTTTCTCCTCGGGCACTTCTTCGATCACCATGCCGCCGCAGCACGGGCTTTTCTTGGGCTTTGAGCGGCCGGTCAAACGAGCCAGCAGGCCATTCTTCTTGTCGGAATTTCTCACGATCTTGTTGCTCCTTCTCGGAAAAATCTCTATCGTTGCCATCGACTTTATATCAGTATATTGAAAGCCAAGCCCGAAAGCACGGCCATGATGAACACGCTGACTATGAAAGCGATAATGATTTTCTTTTTGAATATGCTTCCCAGCATCGTCAGCTCGGGAATGGCGATCCCCGCTCCGCTGATGATCAAGGCGATGACGGCGCCGATACTCGCGCCTTTATCCATCATGGCGAGTCCGATGGGGATGGCTGATTCGACACGGATGTATAGCGGCATGCCGATCAAGGCCACGATGATTACGGCAAACGGCTTATCGGCCCCGGCGACTTTGGCCAGAAGAGCTTCAGGGAGATACCCGTATATGGCCGCCCCGACCCCGACGCCAACGATCATGAAGATCAAGACCGACTTAAAATCGCGCCAGGCTTTGAGGAAGGCGATTTTTAGGCGGATCGTAAATCGCCTAGGGGCATCCTCGTTTTGTTCCCGGCCGACCTTCTTCAATCGAACGTTTTTGATTTGATCGGACCACCCCAATTTATCAACGACGACGCCAAAAACGATCGCAAAAACGGATGTCAAGATAAGGAATCCGACGGCGACTTTCCAGCCCATAAAAGTGATTAGCAACGCGAAAACGAGGGGATCCATCAGCGGCGAAGAAATGACGAAAGACATCACCGTGCCGAAAGGGACTCCGGCCTGGATGAAACCGAGGGTCATCGGGACGGTTGAACAGGCGCAGAAAGGCGTCACGGCCCCAAAAAGCACACCCAAAATATTTCCCCAAAGGCCTTTGCCGGACATCCATTTTTTGAGCTTGTTCTGCGAGATGTACGAGAATAACAAAGCGATGAGCGTGCTGATGCCGATGAACAGAACTACAAGCTCGCCCATGATGGTCAGAAAGTATTTGATCGTTGAAATCAACGTGTTCAAGAATTCTCCCCTTTACCTCTTTCGGACGGCCAAGGCCAGCGTCTTCAATGCCCGTCGGATCTGCTCCACTTGTTCGGACTCCATCTCTTGGAGGATGGCTTTAAAAAATCGCGTGTACTTCGCGGCCGCTTTCGATATCGCTTTCGTCCCTCGGGCCGAGCATGTGACGCAGCAGACGCGCCCATCGCGAGGAGACGTTTGGCGAGTGACATACCCCCTGTCTTCCAAACGGTCGATGATCCGTGTCGCTCCGCTTTTCGTGAATTTTAAAGCCCTCCCAATTTCTTGAATGGTGAAAGTGCGGTGCTCGTGGATTTTTTTTAAAGCCATAAACTCAACGAACGAAAGATCGTCGCAGCACGCTCCGTTGATCTCGCGGCTGCCGAAAAGCAAGGCGATTTCCTGCGCGGCGTCGTAAATATCGGCTATTTTATGGTGCATCGTCCCGCGCTCCCGGCCGCCACAATAGTTGACATTAGCAACTATATTATATGAGGAAACATCCGTGAGTCAATCGGCCCCAAGTCAGGAGACGCTCTTTCGCGCATTTCTTCTCAGCGAACCGTATAAGCCTTCGGTCTTCGGCGAGACATCTCGGAGGGCCTCGCTTCGAGTGAAGATCCGCAGCATGGGGCCGCTCGTCGTCGTTGGCAGCCAAGGCCATTCCCTCGCCTTCGGGAAAGCTTGCCCAACGATTGATTCCTGACAGTTGACAATATGGCCATAATGCCATATATTATCTCCAGGCAAATTAGAGGAGCCCATGAGAGAAAACACCATCTTCCGCATTCAGGCCCAACTGCTGAGAGCCCTAGCCAATGAGGCGCGGCTGAAGATCGTGGATCGCCTGGCCCGTGGCGAGTGCTCCGCGGGACAACTCACAGAAATTGTCGCCTTGGACCAGTCGACTGTTTCCAAGCATCTGGCGCTGCTCAAGGCCCACGGAATCGTGCGTGATCGGCGGGACGGAAATGTCGTTTATTATAGACTGCTCACGCCTTGCGTTTTAAACTTCTTCGCCTGCGCCACCCGTGTCTTAGAGGAACGTGCGGAGCTGTGAGGGCTTTGAGGGAGGTCGCTCGAACGCTCGCGGAGAATCCTCATGGATAACCCAGCCGCGGCGAAGCGCTTGGGGGAGATTCTGAGAATCGACACCAAACCCGTCGCTGTTTTTCTGCTGGGCCCTGCAGGGCCGCTCCCGGCCGCTTCGTTCAAGAGTCTCACGGGCCTTCGCTATTGCCAGCTTCTTATGCGTGCCCGGCATGGCGAATCCGTCTTTCTCGTCCCGGACGAACTCGCTTGTCCGGCGGCTGCCGCGGCTTTCGGTTTTCGACCGCTCCCGGAGGGGCTCGCTACCGGCAAGGGGCTCGTCGGATTCGGCATCGTTGATGATCCGGGCACGGGCAAGAAGATGTTCGAAGGCATGCCGCGTCTTGAGGCCGGGCGCGTGAGGCTGATTGCGGCGGC
This sequence comes from Candidatus Aminicenantes bacterium, assembly GCA_026393855.1. NCBI lineage: Bacteria > Candidatus Aminicenantota > Candidatus Aminicenantota bacterium. The sequence goes on along the minus strand of JAPKZJ010000014.1, from coordinate 23,856 downwards.
GCCCCCTCAGCGCGGTCCAAATCATCCCCGACGTGATTGTAGTCGAAGGTCCGCCGGAAGCTCTCATGTGGCTCACGCTCGCCGACCTTAACGTGGCGTGTGGCGAGCGCCGCCGCGGCGACACCGCAGTTCTCCAGGCGACCTGCGTGGATGCGACCATCATCCCCTTTCTTGAACAACGTCTCAATTTTTCTTTGGGATGCTACGGCTGCCGCGAAGCGACCGACCTCGGGCTTCACGAATCCGTTCTTGGCTTTCCGGGGGCGCGGCTCGGCCTGCTGCTTGCCGCACTCGAGTGTCTAGCGAACAAGGCCGTCGGGCGCTCCCGAGCGAAAGCGGTTTTCCAGAATTTTAATAAAAAGGAGAATCCGCATGGATAACGCCGTGAAACCGACCCCCAGGGAATGGCTGAAGGCCGTTTTTCCGTCTGGGGCCAAGATCTATTTGAAACGACGGGCGGCAATCATTCTTGCCGTAGCTTTTGTTTTGACCAGCACCGTGGTCGCCTCCGGCCTATCATTTGACCAGCGTGTGTCAGAGGCTCGGCGGCACATGCGGGCGGCTTGCCAAGCGGTCCAGAAGATCGCCAAAGCGGACGCGGCCGAGCGGTCCGGGATCAAGGAAACCGCGGCCGGGGAGGCATCCGAAGCCGAAAGGTTATGGGCTGAGCTGGCCAAGGAATATGCTGCGTCCGTGCCTGAAGGCTACACCGGGGACCCGGCCTGGGTCCAGCGGCTGGATGACATTCGGCTTAACATCGCCCGGATGGGAAAAGAAATCTCAACGGCCCAATGGCGGCCCGCCTTCCTTTCCTGCGCCCATGCTTGTAGCCTGCTGGCGACCATGCATGAAGCCAACGGGGTGACCCTGGCCATTGATGCCATGTCCATCCTGCGCAAGGAGGTCGGCTTGGCCCGAAGTTTCATGGCCGTGGGACAGCCACAGAAAGCCCTTGCTTTGGTTAAAGACATCCTTGCCGCCAGGGACGGCGTTCTGCTGGCGCCCCCGCTGGTCACGTCAGGCCGGGATGCCTACCGAGAAGCGTTGCCGCAACTGTCTCTCGCCGTCGATGCCCTGGCCGAAGCCGCCCGCGACGGCGCGGAGATCAGGTCAAGCCTCGACCGTCTGGCTCCGCTCGTGGAGCGTCTCTATGAAATGGCGATCTAAGCGGTCACTAATCAGATGAAAGGAGAAACCACGCATGTCGACTGAAATCCATCAGCTCTATGGGCCGCCCGATTGGGCCTTCACCTTCCATGGGCATCGCTGCCCATTTATGCCGCTCGGTTATCGGATGGGCCTTCTGGCTTTGAGGGCCCTCGGAACGGCCCGCGAGAGGGACCACACCCTCCATGTGATTTGCGAGCTCGGAGAGGGCCATCCCCAAACCTGCCTGATGGACGGCATCCAAGCCGCCACCGGGGCCACCTTCGGCAAAACGCTCATCGAAAAGACCTCTTGGGGCAAGCTGGCGGCGACTTTCTGGTACCCCGGTAAAACTTCCGAGAGATACGCGCTTAAGGCCGGATTCATCGACGAATTCGGGAAACACGAGTTCTTTGCCTATCGCAAGCGCGGCGTCGAGCCGTCCGGTATTCCCGCCTCCGTGACCCAGGAAGCCATCGATTGGACGCTGTCCCTGGCCGACGAAACGATCTTCTCGGTCGAGCAACGCCCCGATTTTCGCTACCAGCCCCCCAAGGGTTCCTTCAACAAGTCTCTCTGCTCAAAATGTGGGGAGTATGTCTTCGAGCGCTATGTCCGCTACCTGGACGGGAAGCCCGTCTGCATCCCCTGCTCGGGCTATCTGCGTTGAATCGAGGGGGCTGCGGACGAATCCATCCGTGGAGATTTTCGAAATAGATCAAGGAGAATAACCATGATCAATCCAAAAGATTACTACGAACAAGGGCTCATGCTTCACGGCCATAAGTGCCCGGCCATGCCTATGGGCTTGCGCGTCGGCGCCGCCGCTATGAATGCTCTGGAAGTTGAGCGCGCCCAAGACGGCCAACTTCTTGCCCTCATCGAGCTCGGCGAGGACCATTGCGCCACCTGTTTTGCCGACGGGGTTCAGACGATTACGGGGTGTACGTTCGGCAAGGGCAACATCAAGAAGCTCCACTTCGGCAAATGGGGCGTCACGTTGGTCGAGACGTCGACCGGACGCGCCGTCCGCGTCACGCCGAAGGCCGAGGCCATGCTGGCCAACAAGCAAACGGATTTCTTCAAGGAATATCGGGAGAAAGGCATCCCGGCCTCCAAAGTTCCGCCCGAGGTTGTCGAACCGCTCGTCCAGCGGGTCCTGGCCGCTTCAGATGCGGCCCTTCTCTCCGTGGGGCCGGTCTTTAAATACATCATTCCGCATCGGCCGCACTCCTTCTCGAGCTTGGTCTGCGACGGGTGCGGCGAAATGGTTGTGGAAGGCTATGCCCGCATCATTGGCGGCAAACAAGTCTGCATTCCCTGTCAGGAAAGACTGACCGGAGCCAGGGACTGATGGTCGCGTTGGCCGTGGCATCAGTCGGGGCGCACAGTCTTTGGGGTTTGCCGTGACGACAGCTCATCTCGTCGCATTCTTTGCGGTGCTGGCCGTATCGGTCGTGTTTTCCATGTTCGGCAAGGGCGGCGGTTCGCTCTACACGCCGGTTCTTGTCCTGCTCGGCTACGGGGTTGGCTCGGCCATCTCCACGAGCCTCTTTTTAAATCTCGTGACCGCCTTGGTCGCCACCATCGTCTTTGCGCGGAACAAGCTCGTGGACTTCAAATTCTCCTCGGTCTTCCTCCCCGGCACCGTCGCGGGTTCCGTCCTGGGGGCGCTGCTCAGCAGCCGGGCTCCCAAGAACCTCCTGCTCGGCATTTTCTCCGTCTTCCTCTTCGGCGTGGGCGCCCTGATGATCTTTTCGACCAAGCGCGAAACCCAACAGCCCGTGAGGCGCCTGTCGTTGCGCTTGGGGGGGACGATCATCCTCTTCTCCTTCGCGGTCGGAGTTTTGTCCAGTCTGATCGGGGTCGGCGGCGGCCTCATCATCTTTCCTTTCCTCGTTCTTTACATCAGATACTCCGCCCAGAAGGCGGCCGGCGCGAATGCCTTCATTGTCACCATTAGTTCCATTGTCGGAAGCGCGGGCCATTTGGCCGTCGGTCACATCGAATACGTGCTGATCGGCGTAACGGCGATCGCGGCCGCCCTTGGATCCGCCGTCGGTTCTCACGTGACCGTCAAGGCGAGTCCGTCGTTCGTGAAGGTGGCATTTGCTTTCATCATGTGGTTCTTCGCGGTCGAAATCATCCTCCACTTGCTGAAAGTCATATAGGCGTTTCATGACCGCTCGAAGACGCGAGCCGAAGTCGCCGTCGGCGCGCCTGCGGGCGCTGCTGTGGGCCGTCGGGTTCGTTTTATTCATCCAGCCGATGCTCGCTCGGGCCGAGGAGGAGCGGCCGGCGAAGCCACTCCCCAGCCCGGCTCAGTTCTGGTCTCATCTGAAAAATATGCGAGTTGGGCCCTTGATTTTTGATTTCGGCGGGCAGGCGAGGATAAGATACGAATCCGACGACGGGTTCACTCTTAAGGGCTACGAGCCGGGAGGGCACGATCGGCTTCTGCTCGAACGGGTCCGGCTGGACTTGGCCGCCCGGTTCAAAGAGGGACCTCGTCTTTTCCTCCAGCTCCAAGATGCCCACGCGTTCCTCACCCGGTTCACCGATGATGATTTCCCCCAGAGCAATCCGATCACTGACACGCTGGACATCCGCCAATTTTATGTTGAGTGGTTGCGCATAGGCGGAAGTTCGATCGGATTTCGTGTCGGACGGCAGCAGATCTCATACGGCGACCAGCGGGTCTTTGGGCCTGGCAATTGGGGGAATACCGGCCGCTTCGCCTGGGACGCGGCGATGCTGAAGATCGACGCCCCGGGGGTATGGATCGACGCCTGGATAGGCAAGTATCTGACGTACAAAGCCGATGTCTGGCCGAACCATAGCATCGACCACTTCCTGACGTTCGTCGGCTATGGGCACGTCAAGGAGCTGCCGTTCCGCCTCGATTTCTACTATGTCTTCAAGCGCGACAGCAGCGGAAAGGTGGCGGGGGAATCGGGCCCCGGCAACCTCCTTTCGCACTCGATCGGGCTTCAAGCCGAGGGTCAGGCATTCGGCTTTCTGGACGCGAGCGCAACCTTCACCGCGCAGCTTGGACGATATGGGAAAGACACCCTCCGCGCGTTCGGCGCGAGCGGGAAGCTCGGCGTTACGCTGCCGGTCGCGGGGAAGCCCAGGCTTGGAGGGCAATACACTTGGGGCTCGGGCGACTCGAACCCTGCGGATGGCGTACACGGGACTTTCGACGGAGTGTATGGAGGGCGCGACATTTATTTCTACGGGTATTTGAATCTTTTTTTCTGGGCGAATTTGCGAGACGCCGAGCTTGATTTAAGCCTCGAGCTGGAGCGCCATCTCTTGTTCAATGTCGAGTACCATCATTTCAACCTCGATCAGGCGTCCGATGCTTGGTATACGACGGGACTTAAAGTGCAGCGGCGGGATCCCTCCGGTCGCTCGGGAACGACACTCGGCGACGAGCTCGACTTTCGCGCGACCTGGACGCTTGGCGGCCACCTCGAATTGATGGGCGGTTATGGCCGATTCTTCCCCGGCCGCTTTGTGAGAAACACGGGACCTGCGTCACCGGCCCATTGGCCCTTCATTCAAGCCGCCTATTCCTGGTGAAAGCGGCCCCTTCCCTTGACGATGGAATGTGTTTACGGCTGCGGGCCGGATGCCCCGCCCTGGCCGCAGTCGCCGCATTCAAACTGAATCGTGACATGCCGGATGTTGAATTCTTTATCCAGACTTTTTTTAAGCGCGTCCATGATCACGGCGGTTCGGCTGAGGAACTGGTCGTCGATCACGACATGGGCGCTGAGGGCGATGTAGCCGGGCGCGACCCTCCAAACGTGCAAGTCGTGGACTGCGATAACGCCCGCCATTCGCCGCAGGACATCAGTGATGCCGGACGCGGTCATGCCTTCGGGCATGCCCTCGGCCAAGACGTGGACGGATTGCTTGAGTATGCGCCCCGAGCTGAGCAAGATGAGCAGTCCGATCAGCACGCTGACCAGCGGGTCCAGCCAGAAAGCCCCCGTGATCAGGATGGCCAGGCCGGCCCCGATGACCCCGATGGATGCGACGGCGTCGCCGATTACGTGCAAGAAGGCCGAGCGGGTGTTCAAATCGTTCCGGTCGTGTTTGTGCAGGGCCAAGGCGACAACGAGGTTGACGGCGAGTCCCAGGACGGCGATCACCAGCATCGGACCCGCCGATATGGGGGCCGGGTGGCGAAAGCGGCTCCAGGCTTCCCGCAGGATCTCCACGGCGATGAGGAGCAGCGTCGCTCCATTGGCCAGGGCCGCCAGCACTTGCAAACGGTGGTACCCGTACGTGTGGCGGTCGTTGGGGGGCAGGGCCGCGGCGCGAATGGCGAGGTAGCTCAAGCCGAGGGCAAAAGCATCCAGGAAGACATGGGCCGAATCCGAAAGCAGGGCCAGGCTGCCCGTCCAAAATCCGCCGATGAATTCGATCAGGAAAATCAGCCCGGTGAGAACAAGGGAAAAGACAAAACGTCTCTCTTTGAACCAGGAGGCATGCCTCTGGGTTTCAGAAGGGGGAAAGGACTCACCGTTCGGTAGATTCATTATATTTTATCCCGGCGGATTTTAGTTCGGGCGCCTATTCTAACGTATGGCAGTCCGGTCGGATGCCGGCCCGGCTCCTAAAGCTTATTCTCGCTGACCAGAGTTAATCCGTTGCGGCGGATCAAGTCGCGCACCGCCGGTAAGAAGTCCTGGATATCTTCTTGTTCGGTCGAAGTGGCATCGAAGGACATGAACGAGGGCGTTTTCTGTCTCGCGCCTTGCACAGTAGGCACGTCCATGCGTACGTTGATGAAGTCGACGGGCTTTTCCTTAATCATTTCCTCTAGTTGAATCAAGAAGCGCTTGTCGCCAAACTCCCCAGCCACTTCGAAGCGCACGCGCGTCGTCAGTTTGGCCACGGCGTCTTCCGCGGCCGCTCGGGCTTTGGCCGCATCTTGCTTCGCCTTCTTCTCTTTGGCTTCTTGGTGCACGACCTTGAATATCTTGTGTTCGCGTTCCAGCTTCCAAATCATGTCGTGGCCCGGGAAGCCGATGGCCTGCACCGGGCATACCGTACCGCAGGTGCTGCAGCCGACCATGCAATTCATGGCCTTGACGGGTACGGCTTTGTTATCCCTCATTTCATAGACGCTCCGTCCACAAGTCATGTAGCACAACGAACAACCGATGCAGGCGTCGGCGTCCACGGTTGGAAACCAGGGGATGTCCTTACGGGGAATACCATGCCACGTTTCGTCTTTTGCCATTTCAAACCTCCTTCCGCTGATCAAGCAGCCATTGCATGGCCTCGGCTGCGGTGTCGTTGACCGTGGCGGATTTCATGAGGCGGGCGGTCATCAAGGCTTCGGCGATCTCCGCTTCGCTGGCTCCTGCGTGACGGGCCTGCTTGACCCACATGAGGGTGCACGTGCTCGATTGGAGAGCCGAAGCGACTCCGATACCGATCAGCAACTTGGTTTTTGCCAAGAGGGCTTCTGCCTCCGGGTTATCCATCACCGCAGCCCGTTGGTCCATGTAGGTTTTAGCCGCGATGGGCGAAACCTCGGCCAGGATTTCGATCGGGGACTTGTCATTTTCCTTCATGAGAATTCTCCTTTTCTTGATGATGTTGATAGACGGCTTTAGCCCGGGATCTGGGGATCGCCTTCTCCTGAAGAGCGCGGAGAGCGGCGACGATGGCCGGCAAACGATCGCCCGGGAATCCCAGGACCGCTTCCCCGGGCCTCAGGTCTGTCGCCTCGCGGCAGCCATAACAGCCGAGGGAAAAGTTCAGCCTGCGCTCGAGGTATGGTATGACAACAACGTCGACGCATGTAGCTTGCAGGACAGCCGTGTCCGTGCGCCGTCGAGCGCCGCCCTCTAGATCGAGATCGGCGAGGGCTACCCACATCAGCGATTCCGGGGGGCCTTCCAAAACAATAACGTCGGGCGGTGACGGCGCGTCCGACAACGGGCATGCTTCCAAGGCCTGGAAGGCACCGGAGGGCAGATGCGGCATGCCCAGGAACATATTCCGGCCCGTCGCCGCAGATCGAACGATCCCGAAACCGACGAGCCCGGTCCCGTCGGCCAAGCCTTCCGGAAGGGGCTTGAATCCGAAGGCAGCCGCGGCCGCCGGACAGGTGCAATCTCGGCCCTCGAGCCGGACGGACTTGCCGTGTCGGGCATGCATCAAGGCTTGGCACCAACGGTGCGATTCGAGTTGCCGGAATCCGGCCTTTTCCGGTTGCTCGGTTTGGGAGGGAATGAGATAAACGGCGACCGGTTTGGTCGGCAAGGCCGTGAGGATGCGAAGCTCATTTCCGAGGGCGGCCGACCAGGGGGCGTCACTCATAGAGGAATTCGGTTTCGATGATGACCTCGGACTTCACGGAATTGGCGATCAGGCTGTACTTGCGGGCCGCGGCCAGAGCCTTCTCCGCGCGGGCGGAAACGATGTCGAGGCGCTCGCCCTTAAGGCCGATCCGGATGCGGGGCTTAAGCCGCAGGGTTGTGAAGGTCTCCGTGCGGTCCAGCTCAATGAGCTTGGTCCCTTCCGCCCGGCACTCAAAGGACAGGAGGTCAAGCCGGAACCTTTCGCAGGCCCATAGGAACATCATCATGACGCAAGTATTCGCGGCGGCGACGAAAGCGTCCTCGGGGGTGAGGACGCCGGGGTGGCCCTGCGCGTCCGGCGGAGCCGAAAACGGCATCTCCGGCCCGTTGCCCAGGCGGAGATGCCCCCAGTGCTCACCCGTCCACTTTACGTCGGCATGATAGACGGCCGTCAGACTCATGGCTTCTCCTTGCGGGTTCGGGCTTCGACTTCCAGGCTAAGGGCATCCCGCCAGGCCGCCTCTTCCCCGGCCGGGATCTCGTTATAGACGGCCACGCGTGCTAAAAGGTCTCGGAGCCCGGTTTCATCATCCTGGCCGCCGGATCCGAAAAACTCTTCGAAGATTGCGGGCAGGGCCAAGACTTCGACCCGGCGGCCGGCGATCTGCAAAGGTAGGACGGACAGGCCGGATCCGCAGGAGCAAACGACTGGAGGCGTGCCGGCGGCCGGCTTTTGATCGGCCCGGCGGGGACCGCGCCGAGAAGGGCCCAAAACTCGATCCACTTCGGCTTGCAGGATTTCGGCGACGGCTTCCACCGCCTTTTCCCCGGCTTCGTTCAATCGCCGGCGGCCGGCGATCCCGGTGATGCCCTTGGCTTCAGCGATCTCCGTTACGACGAGGCTTGAGGCAGGCTTGGCCGAATATCGCTCGGTGGCCTTGGCCGCGCATCGCAGTCCGCAGCCGTCCACGGTGATGGTGGGATAGAACCGGGCGAAGGTCCTCTCTCCTTGGCCGCCCGCCAGAAAGAGAGGGAGGCACAACGTGACCGTCTCGCTGGGGCGCGTCTCGTCCAGCACTTTAAGGGCCGCCAGCCGGGTGACCGTCCCTTCGGCCAGCTCTTCGCCCGAACAGGCGATAATGCCCGCCTTTTTTTCGGGAAGCTTAGGCATGGGGTTTCTCCGAGGCATCCGCCGCCGTTATGGCGTCCACGACGGGAACAAGCTCATCTGCCAGGGCTCGGGCCAGGGCGCAACCCGCCGGATTGAGCGCGGCGACGCCCTCGGGCTTAAGGGCTTTGTGCCGCCTGTAAACCTCCTGAACCGCGACTTCCTTGACGACTTGACCGCCGTTCTCACGCACCGTCTTGGCGGCGCAATTCAGCTTGCAGCCGTCGATGGTTACGGCCGGGCAAGCCGCGACGGCCTTTCGGGCATCCTCATCGCCCATGACCAACTTAGCTAGGGCGACCAGGAGAGTCTTTTCGGGGCGAAGATCCTCGACCAGGTCATATCCTGCCTCACGGGCGACCGACCCGAACGACTTGCCGATGCCGCTGCAAGGCACGACGACCACTTTCTTGCCGGCGCCGCTCATCGGGATCGGACCTCCGCCTCGGCCAGGCCCTTCATGTGATCGAAGTAAGCGGCGGGCGACATGAGCCGGGAAGCGAGAGGGTCGTCCGCGGCGACTTCGATCATGGCCAGCCAGCCTTTCTCATAAGGGTCCTGATTGATAAGCTCAGGCGTCAATTCGAGATCGAGATTGACGGTGACGATGGTTCCGGCGACCGGAGATGTCAGGCTGAGATTGGCCTTGACCGTCTCAATGGTCCCGATCTCGGCGCCGATCGTCAGCAGCGTCCCTTCCGGGCGGATCAGGGCAAACGTCAGGTCCCCGCTGTGTTGTTGAAGGAAATCCGTTAAGCCGATGCGCCAGCGGTTCGGCTGGACTTCGGTTGTCGCTTGAAACCAGATCCCCTCCGGGGTGAAGATGCGGTCGGTCGGAACCCGAAAAGTGAACTTGTCGACCGTTGTTGCCAGGAATTCCATGTGTTCCTCCTTGTCGGAATCAGGAGCCCGACCGGACATTACCGCGAAGGCGGCTCCCATTCGGCTCAGCGGTTCTCTGCTCTAGGGGCACTGAATGATGCCTTGTGCCCAGAGGCAGCCGCCGCAGGTGGGAAAGACGTTCCCCAAGCAGTCCTCCTCGTTGTTTTCGAGCATATTGCACCCCCCGCAGATATGGCAGGGCGCGAAGTCAAATTCGCGAACCCTCTCCCGGAAGCTTTGATAAGATGAAGATCTCCAGACGGAGCTCAGAGTATTACGGTCGATATTCCCAAAACCATGGGGTTTGACATTCCTTTCGTATCCGTAAAGAAACGTCTTGTATCCGTGCAGCAGGCCCATGCAGGGCGCCACGGCGCCGTCCCAGCGGATGAACGAAGTCCGGTCTTCGACGAAGCGGCAGTAGTTCGTCTCGGCGAAGATCGGGTTGCCCATCAGATTTAAGTTTTCGTACCCGCGTAGAAGGCGCAGGATCGTCTCGCGTGTAGCGGGCGTGATGTCCAGGCGCGGCAGGCGGACTTCCGTCTTGGCCGCGGCGGCGGCGAACGACTCCGTGGTCAGGGTCAGGGCGCAGAGCATCTCCTTTTCCATCTCGGCCGAGTAAGGGAGGATGTTGCTGACCAGCACCCTGTCCGCGCCGACCCTGCGCGCCAGCTCGTCCAGGGCCTCGAGATCGGCCACGTTGCGGCGCATGACGACGAAGGACAGCCCGACCTTAATCGGGTGCTCGCTCTTGATGTTCCCCGCTTGCAGCGCTTGCAGAGCGGCGACGACCGGCCCGAACTTCGCTCCTCTCCGGATATCCTCAAATCCAGCCTCGCCCGCCGAGTCGAAAGAGGCCCAGAGCATATCCAGGCCCGCCCGACGCAGACCGTCGATCATCGGGCCGTCGAGTAAAGTGCCGTTGGTGGTAATCTCCGCCCGTAGGCCGCGGCTCTTGACGGCCCGGATCATGCGCAGGATGTCCGGGTGAGCGGTCGGCTCGCCGAAGCCCGCGAACATGACCGATTCCAGGTGGGGCAAATCGGCAAGCTGCGCCGTGAGGCGCTGGAAGAGCGGCCAGGGCATGTCGCCCAGCGGCTCCCTCCAGGTATTCCGGATGCAGGTGCGGCAGGCCAGGTTGCAGCGGGACGTCGGCTCGACATAGAGACGGGAAAGGCTATGGATGTTGGGCCGGATTTCGAGTCGGCCGTCTCGCTCTCGAACTTCCAGGCGGGCGCCGAGCGAGGTGCCGAGCTTCTTGACCAAGTCGGCCGGTAGGACGATCCGGCCGCCGCCGGCTCTCAAGAAACGGCGGGGCGTGGGATGATCCGCGCCGGCCGCGGCCGGCCGGGGCGCGGGCTCCTCTCGATTACGTCCGCCCTCACCCATAGATCCTCCCGATTGGGACCGGCGTCGCCGGATTCGTCGGGAGCGCTTTCAAAGTCCCTCCGTATCCTTCCGAACGGCGTCAGTGGAAGCGGCAATTTTGTCGCCCCGGCCGGAATCGATCGATTTCGTCGGCTTGCGAAACTCCACCCATAGACCGCAAAGACAGCTTTCATCGGTCGCCAGCCGGAAGAGGTTGATGCCCGCGGCCCGAAGGATTTTGCCCATCTCCTCGAACCCGACTTCCAGCTCGGGCGGGGGGCCGATATTCTCCTTGGCCATGACGTCACGGATGTGCTCGCGATCCGCCGGGGGAAGCATGTTTCCCAGCCCGCCCCCGATGTAGGCGAGGCCGCCCGGTTTAAGCACGCGTCGAATTTCAGCGAAGGCTTTGACCTTGTCCTTCCAGAACATATAGGACCCGCGGCTGACGACTATGTCCGCGTAATCGTCGGGGAAGGGCATTTTTGCGACATCCGCTTCGAGGGCTTCGACCTTGGCGGAAACACCGGCCCGGCGGATGTTTTTGCGGGCCAGCTTGACGGCCGCGGGATCGATATCGACCGCGGTCACTTTTAGATCCGAAGATTTGGCGATCTCGATGGCCCAGGACGCGGAGCCCGACCCTGCTTCGATACAGACGCCGCTTTTGATTTGATAATCACGCTGGATTTGCTGGGCGAGATGAACGTAGATGGGCTTAAAGAGCGTCTGGGAGATGCGATCCATCTCCTCAGCCGTATACTTCATGCCGTTGGACGCGGGGGGAGCCTTGTCGGCTTGGCAGGACGACATGGCGCCGCACAAAGCGAGGAAAACGAGAGTGATTCCGATCCGATGACTTGGGAGCGCGGACCGAAGGGAGATCATGCCGGCGTCCTTTCTGTCCCGGCCCGGGCGGCGAAATAGCGTTTCCGAAGTCGCAAGGCCACGTTGACCAGCCCGATCATCACCGGCACCTCGATGAGCGGGCCGATGACGGCGGCGAAGGCCTCGCCCGAGTTGATGCCGAAGACGGCCACGGCCACGGCGATGGCCAGCTCGAAGTTGTTGCTGGCCGCGGTAAAGGACAGGGTCGCCGTGACCGGATACCCGGCTCCGATCTTCCGGCTCATAAAGAACGAGACCATGAACATGATGACGAAGTAGAGGACGAGCGGCACGGCGATCCGCAGGACGTCGAGCGGAATCTTGACGATGAACTCGCCCTTGAGCGAGAACATGACCACGATGGTGAACAGCAGGGCGATCAGGGTGATGGGGCTGATGCGGGGGATGAACTTGGTTTCGTACCAGACTTTGCCCTTGAGCTTGAGCATCGTGAACCGGGTAATGATACCGGCCAGGAAGGGAATGCCCAGGTATATGAAAACGCTTTTGGCGATCGCACCGATGGTGATGGCTACGGCCGTGCCTTTCAATCCGAACCAGCCCGGCAGGACCGTGATGAAGACGTAGGCGTAGACCGAGAAGAACAGGACCTGGAAGATCGAGTTGAAGGCGACCAGGCCGGCCGCGTATTCCGTGTCGCCGTGGGCCAATTCGTTCCAGACGATGACCATGGCGATGCATCGGGCCAGGCCGATCATGATCAGCCCGTACATGTAATGGGGGTAGCCGCGCAGGAAGATCACGGCCAGGGCGAACATGAGGATTGGGCCGATGACCCAGTTCTGGACAAGCGACAGGGCCAGAACTTTGCCGTTGCGGAAAACGTCGCCGAGCTCTTCGTACTTCACTTTGGCCAAGGGCGGATACATCATCAGGATCAGGCCTATGGCGATAGGGATGTTGGTCGTCCCCGATTGGAATTTGTTGATGAACCCGACGACGGCCGGGACGAAATAGCCCAGGGCGACGCCGGCGGCCATGGCCGCGAATATCCAAAGAGTCAAGTAGCGGTCCAGCAGCTTGAGTCGTGCGTTTCCGGGAGTCATCACGAGCCTCCTTGCAAATCTATTTCTCTGATATCCGTCATCTGCCGAAGAGGAAGTATAGCCCCATGCCGATGATCAAAATGCCGGCGATCTTCTGGATGATGCCGTGCGCTTTCCGCAGCCCTTTCGATTCCAAGAGAGCTTTGGCCGCGCCGACCGACGTCCCGGCGACGAGGATGAGGGCCGAATGGCCCAGGGCATAGACGAAAAGTAGAAAGCCACCGTAGGCGACGTTGCCTTTCTCGGCCACGAAGGTCAATAAGACGGCCAGAATGGGAACGGCGCAAGGGGTCGAAACGACGCCGAACAGCAGGCCCAACAGGAAGGCGCCCAGAAAGCCTCGCTTTTGAACCCGGACGCCGGTCGAAAAGCCGAGTTTCCATTTGAAAAGGCCCAGCAAATGAAGCCCCATGACCAGGCAGACTCCGGCGACAACGTACTTCCAGAAGGCGCCGATGTCCCCGAACATGCGGCCCAGAAGAGCCGAGATGAGACCCAAGGCCGTGAATGTCGCCGCCAGGCCCAGAACAAAGAATAGGGAAAAAAGAAGCGAACGCTTCACGGTCGTCGTTTCGCGGTTGCCCGCCACGACGCCCATCAGAAGCGGGATCATGGCCAGGACGCAGGGATTCAGCGCCGTCGTCACCCCGCCGACGAAAACGGCGACGACCGCCAGCCAGGGGTTGTTCTGGAGCAGCAGGGCGACGTCGCCGAAGAGGGTGCTCATGTTATTGAGGACTCCTCAATGAACCCCTTGCTTCTTCAGGAACGCGACCAGCTCCGGCTTGGGGAAAAGCCCTGTGTGCCGAAAAAGCTCCTTTCCATTCTTATCCATAAAGACCTGGGTCGGGATGAGCTGGATGCCGTATTTGCGGCCCGGCTCGGGGTTCTTCCAGACGTCGTAGAAGACGACCTGAACTTGGCCCTTATACTCCGCGGCGATTTCCTTCATGATCGGCTGCATGGCCTTGCAGGGGATGCATTTGTCGGCGCCCAGCTCGATGAACGTGACCAGGTGTTTCGAAAAATCGATATGAAGATTATCGGTGACGAGGACGGTCCCCTCGGCCGCCGATTGGGCCGTGGCGACGGGAGGCGTAGACACCGGGGCCGTCGAGGGAGGAGGGGCCGGCTCGCCGGAGGATTTCGAGGGTGCGCAAGCGGGGCCGGACAAAAGGACGGCAAGGGCGGCGGTCGCGGCCAGAAGCGAAGTCGACGTCTTTCTGTTCATTAGCCTTTCTTCTCCTGAATCCATGTTTTGATTTCTTCGACCGAGGGCAGCCGGCCCGCCGATTTCACCGCGCCGTCGATGACCAGCCCGGGGGTGGCCATGATGTGGTAGGTCATGATCTTCTGGATATCCTCGATCTTCTCGATCTCGGCCGCGATGCCGGCCTCGGCCACTGCCGTGCGTACCCGCTTCTCGAGATCGTGGCAGCGGGCGCAGCCCGGGCCCAATACTTTGATGTCCATGTTCATGCTCCTGTTCAGATTGAGATGCCGGCCGTCGCCGCTTTGCCTATGCCGTCGCCGGTCTTTTTCTTGCGGAAATCTTTTTCAAGGCAAGCCTTCAGCTTCTTCCGATCCTTGAGGTCGTCTTCGATATCCTTGGCCGTCGCTCTCGGGAAGAGCGCGAAAAGCCGGGTAATGGTGGCCTGCATCCCGGGGGCGATACGGTAAATGATCCACTGTCCGTCCCGCATGTCTTCGACGAGTCCGGCCGCCCGGAGGATCCGGAGCTGGTGGGAGAGGCGCGATTGGGCCAGGCCCAGGACGAACATGATCTCGCAGACGCACAGATCCTGCTCCATGAGGAGCCGTATGATCCGCAAACGGGTCCGCTCGGAAAGGGCTTTCAGGACGGGCAGCATGTCGTTCGCCATTCTTGACCTCTCGTGGCATATTAGTATATGATAATTTCTTCATATAATCAAGAAGGCTCTTCACCATGCGAATACAGTCTCCTCTTCGACTCCTTATCCCCATCCTCTCGGTCGGCGCCTGGGCCGCCCTCTACGCCAACTTGGGCCGGATCTCCGACGCTCTGACGTTCGGCCTTTTCGGACTGACGCCCGGCGGCCATTTGGCCGAGACGGTCCGCTTCTTTCTGTTCGATGTCCCCAAGGTCATGCTGCTTCTGGTCCTGATCGTCTTCGTGGTCGGAATCATCCGGACTTTTTTCGCTCCGGAAAAAACGCGCCGTTTGCTCGAAGGGCGGTCGCTTCTTCTAGGCAACGTCATGGCTGCGGCCCTCGGCATCGTCACCCCGTTCTGTTCCTGTTCGGCGGTGCCGCTGTTCCTCGGCTTTGTCGAGGCCGGCATCCCGCTCGGCGTCACCTTTTCCTTCCTCATCGCCGCCCCGATGATCAACGAAGTCGCGGTCGTGCTTCTGTTCGGCCTGTTCGGCTGGAAAACAGCCGCGCTGTATATGGCCACCGGCCTCGCGATCGCGATCACGGCCGGCTGGATCATCGGCCGCCTCCGGCTGGAGCGCTGGGTCGAACCCTGGGTCTATGAAATGAAAGGCGGCCCGTCCGCCTTGGAAGAGGGTCGGGTTTCTTTTGCCGCGCGCGTCGCCGCCGGGCGAGCCGCGGTCAAGGAGATCGTCGGCAAAGTCTGGCCTTATGTCGTCGCCGGGATCGCCGTCGGCGCCTTCGTCCACGGCTATGTGCCGCAAAACTTCATGGCCTCGATCATGGGCAAGTCGGCCTGGTGGTCGGTGCCGGTTTCGGTCCTGATCGGCGTGCCCCTTTATTCCAATGCCGCCGGGATCATCCCCATCGTCCAGGCCCTGCTGGAAAAGGGCGCTTCGCTCGGCACGGCCCTGGCCTTCATGATGTCGGTCATCGGGCTGTCGTTCCCGGAGGCCGTCATCCTGCGCAAAGTCCTGCGGCCCAAGCTGCTGGCCGTCTTCTTCGGCGTCGTGGCCGTCGGGATCATGATCGTCGGGTTCATATTCAACATGGTTTTTTAAAGCGACCGCGCGAGCGGGCGGTACGGACAATTCGATGACGGGAGGTCTCCAATGGTTTCATCCGGGAAAAATGACGACGGCCGTCCGCGTTGGCTCCTCTTCTGGCTGAACATTCTGGCCGCGTTGGCCTTCCTTCTGGCCGCAGCCTTAACCCGGCATTGGGTTTGGACCGCCGTTCCGATCGGCCAATTGTTCGGCTTCTTCCTGGCCAAGGGAGATCTCTGCGGGGCATCGGCCTTCAGCGAGATCCTGCTTATGCGCGACGGCCGGAAAGCATTCGGCATATGGACGGCGATCGTCACGGCCATGATCTTCTTCGCCGTGATGCAGGCCGCCGGCCTGGCGACCCTGGCGCCCAAGCCTCTGCTGTGGGCGAATGCCATCCTGGGGGGGCTTATATTCGGCGCCGGGACGGTGCTGGCCGGGGGATGCATCAGCGGATGCCTTTATAAGGCGGCGGGCGGCAACCTGAATTCGATCGTCGCGCTTCTCACAATCCCCTCCGGGATCGCTTTCGTCGAACACGGCCCTCTCGCCAAGCTCAACGGCACTCTCAAGTCGATCAAATCGGTTGCTTCGAACGGCGGACCCGTGACGCTGCCGTCGTTGACCGGGCTGCCTTTCTGGGCCTGGGCCTTAATACTCTTCGTCGTGACTCTGCTGATCGCCGGGCTGCTTCGCCGCCGCGCCGCGTCCCCTACGGCCAGCCGCCCTGATGCGGGCATAAAAAGCTCTTGGCTGACGAAGCCGTGGCGGCCTTGGCAGGCGGGCTTGGCCGTCGGCGTCGTGGTGGCTTTCTCCCTGATTTCTTCGGCGGCTTCGGGCCGCAATTATCCGATCGGCGTTACCCACGGCGTCCTCAATATCCAGGAGCTCATCACCGACAACCATCTTGCCCATGTCTTCGGCCCGCCGGCCTCGACCGTCGCGTCATCGGCAGCCGCGGCCTCGGCGAGGGCCGCGGCCTCCCTGACGGGTCGCATCCGGCTGGCTCCGAAGCCTCCCGGACAGGTCGTAACGGCGGCCGCGGGCGGCTTTCTGGTCGGTGCGGGGGCTTCCCTGGCCACCGGATGCGTAGTCGGCAACATCCTCTCGGGCTGGGCCCTGATGAGCGCCGGGATGTTCCTCTTCGGCCTCGCCGTTGTTCTGGCGAATTGGGCGGTGACGTATTTCTACCTCATGAACGGCACCCTGGGGGAATTGCCGGGGACGCTTCGCTTGATCTTCAAGCGGCATCGTTCGGGCGGACCGTCGTGAAGACGCTTCGCCTGGATGCCCCATTCGCGCCCGGCCCCGCCGGTCCGGGAGTCGAAATCCTCCTGGATGAGGGCCGGACCAAAGTTCGTCGCATCGATCTGGCCGCGGGTGGTTCGATTCCTCCCTGCCGAATGCAGGAGGATGTCGTCTTCATCGTCCTGTCGGGCCGGGTAACTTTCGCCGACGAAAAAAGCGCTTCGGCTATCGAAGCCCCCGGCGCCGTTTATATACCAGGCCGCGGAGCCGTCCGAAGCATGACGGCCGAATCCCCGGCCCGTGTGCTGGCCGTTCTTTGCCGGGAAAATAATGCGACGGAGCCGGCGGGATGAAGGGATTGCTCTTGTTCACCGCGGGAGCGCTCCTGCTGTCGCTGGCGATCGACCGCCGCCGGACTTGGGCGGGCATCCGTTTCGGCGTTCGGATGCTGATCAAGCTTGTTCCGACGCTCGTCACCATGGTCGCCGCCGTGGGATTGATCCTGTCGGCCTTAAATCCGGGGGCTCTCGAATCCCTTTTCGGAGGACAGGGGCCGCTTCCATTCCTCGCCGGATTGGTGGTCGGGTCGATCGCGCTTATCCCCGGATTTATCGCCTTCCCCATGGCCGGAATCCTTCGGATGCACGGCGTTTCCACGGCCGTCTTGGCCGCATTCGTCACCAGCCTTCTCATGGTGGGCGTCGTCACGCTTCCCATGGAGGTCCGGTTCTTCGGCCGGAAGGCCGCGCTCTGGCGCAATCTCCTGTCCTTCATGGCCGCGGCGGCCGTGGCCCTGGGTATGGCCGTGGTGCTGAAATGACGGCGCGAAAGATCGGCCGAAGAATAAAGGCGATACTGCCTTGGGCGGCCGCCGGCACGGTGGCTCTCCTGTGGATCGCATCGCGGCTCCGGCCGGACTTTTCCTTCGGCGAACGGGTCGGGCGCTCCAGCCTGGGCTTTCTTGCCGAAATAGCCGGCATCCTCCCGGCCATGTTCATTCTGGTCGGGCTTTTTGAAGTCTGGGTGCCTCGCGCCTCCATCGAACGTTTTCTCGGCCGGGAGGCCGGCTGGAAGGCCGTTCCTTGGCTGGTCGTCTTGGCCGCGCTGCAAGCCGGCCCGCTATACGGCGCGTTTCCCGTCGCTGTCGGTCTGGCCCGCAAAGGATGTTCGACCCGAAACGTCTTCATCTACTTGGGGGCGTTCTCGACCCTGAAAATCCCGTTGCTGACATTCGAGGTGGGATTCCTGGGCTGGCCCTTCTCCTTGGCGCGCGTCCTGATTTCGCTGCCTGCGTTCATCCTCGTCGGCATCCTCATGGATCGCCTCGTTCCGGGATGGGCGCCGCCGGATCTCCAGGCAGGAAGCGCCCCTCGAGGGCTTGAAAAAGCGCGGCTTATCAATCAGACTCGGGAACGCGAGGAAAAGCAATGAACCGAAAAAGAGTCCTTTTCGTTTGCACCGCCAACAGCGCCCGGTCGCAGTTGGCCGAAGCCCTCGTTAATCACGACCTGGGGGATCGATTCGAGGTCTTCTCCGCCGGAACGGCCCCCACAGCGCCCCGTCCGGAGGCGCTCGCCGTCCTGGCCGAGCTGGGCATCAATCACTCGCGGGCCCGGAGCAAATCGATCGACGAGTTTGCCGATCAGGCTTTCGACTTTGTCATCACCCTCTGCGACGGAGCCAACGAGACTTGCCCGCTGTTTTTCGGCGGCGTCCGCCGGGAGCATCTCGGATTCCCCGACCCGGCCCGGGCGGCCGGGACGCCCGAAGAGATTCTGGATGTCTTCCGCCGCGTCCGCGATGAAATTCGTCAAACCGTGGAAGGATATCTGCTTGGGGCGGACATTGAGGCTCCGAATTCATAACCGGGAAAATAATCATGAAAACGAAAAACGTTCCCCGCGAAAAAATCCCCTGGTTTCCCGCCGTTGACGCCGACAAATGCACGGGTTGCGACATATGCGCGGACTTCTGCCCGCACGGCGTTTACGAAAAAGGCGTCGATTCTCCCGTCGTCATTGTCCGGAACCCCTATGCCTGCGTGGTCGGCTGCAACAACTGCGAGAACCGCTGTCCCGAGAAGGCGATTTCGTTCCCCGATCTTGAGGTCATATCGGAAGTCATACGCAGGCTTCGCGAAGACGCCTAAACGGATTCGTGAGAACGACAAGTCTTAATGTGAAACGGGCTCCGATCCGGGGGGGGCGGATTTGTCGCGCAAGTTTTGGGCGGTCGCCGTGTCTAATAGTGAGGCGGTGTTTTGTCGCCTGATATCTTCGCGGCGCCAGACCCGGATTTTCTAATCTGGGTTATAAGCGCCGCTCAGTTTGAACAGGGTTCATCCAGAGGAGTGCCAAATCCAAGCCTTGGAATCGATGGACGCCGAGGGACTGCTGCGGCGGACCGCCGCCAAGGATCTCGAAGCGTTCAAAATTCTCGTCAACCGCTTTCAGAGCCAAGTCCTCGGCCTTTGCTCCCGCTTGCTGAGCCACCCTCAGAACGCCGAAGACGTCGCTCAGGACGTTTTCTTTCAGCTGTTTAAGTCGGCCGGGACATTCCGGGGCGACTGTCGCGTCTCCACCTGGCTCTATCGAATCGCCGTCAACCGCTGCCGTAACTTCAACCGCGACAACAAGAAAACCGGGCCCTTGGGCGCGTTCAGTCGGGGGCTCAAGGACGGGGATGTGAACGGGCCGGGCTTCCTGGCGCCCGTGGCCGATGATCCCGCATCCGCCTGGTCGGCCGGCGAGGCGCGAGGACTTATCCGGAAGGCGATTGCCTCTCTGCCCGAGAAACAAAAGACCATGCTCATCCTTCACAAGTTCGACGGCCGCTCCTATCAGGAGATCGCCGACATCATGGGGGTTTCCCTGGCCTCCGTGGAGTCCTGCCTTCACCGGGCCAAGCGCAATCTCCAAAAAAAGCTCGCTCCCATGTTTCCGGAACTCCGCCCGGGCCGCTAGTTTTGACCATATTCCGTGTCTAGAGGTATGAAGATGAAAAAAGAAAAGCCGATCCGGAACGGCGCTTGCGCCTTCATCCGAAGCCATCTGATCTCCGTCGTCGGAGGCGAAGCACCCGGGGCGGCGTTCTCCCGGATAAAAGATCATCTGGATGCCTGCCCGGAGTGCGCTTCGATCGTCCGACGGTTTTCGGAAGCTTGGAAGGACCCGGTCTGCCCCCCGGAGGCTTGGCCTTCCCCGGCGTTCCTGCCCGGGCTTATCGAGAGGATCGAGGCCGGAGAGGTATCCCGGCTGGGTCGGCCCGGCGTGTTCGCGATTGCCCGGCGAGTCCTCAGGCCGGCGGCCGTCGCGGCGATCTTCCTGGCGGGGATATTCGCCGGCCATGAGATGGGGCGGGGGAACAATACAAGCCCGCCTCCCGAAGCCTCTTATGCCGAGGGGCTCTTCGATAGCTTCCAAAGCATCCCTTCCGGTTCGGTTGCCGGCTTTTATGTCAACTTACAGAAGTCGACGAAAGAAGACCCCAAATGAAAAAGAAATTCGGCAAGCTGGCTCTCCTCCTGCTCGTTGTCATCAACGTCACGGCTTTGCTGACCTTTGCCTACAACCGCTGGGTTCGGGAGACCGTCGCACCGGCGCAAGCGAATCCCGTTCTGGCGGACGACCTCACGCGGCAGCTCTGCTTGAGCGGAAAGCAGGAGAAATGCGTTAAGGATTTCCGGCTGGCTTTTAATTCCGAGATCGGCGACATCCGGGCGCGGCTGCAGGAAAAGCGATCGGCGATGGTCGAAGAGCTGAAAAAGGAGCCGCCTGACCGGGCGGCGCTCGATAAGCTCATCGACGACATCAGCCGACTCCAGGCGGAGATCCAGAAGAAAGCGATCGTGAATATTCTCAAAGAGAAGGAAATCCTGACGGACGAGCAGAAAGCGACGTTCTTCCGGCTCTTCGAAGATCATCTCTGCCCTCGCGCGGGCGAGGCGAAGCGCAGCGGCGCGTCAGCCGGCCAAGCGGATTGTCCCAAGGAAACCGGTCGATAAACTCTTTCTAGGAGGAATGTGATATGAAACGGACAAGATTGACGGTGGCACTGATCGCGGGACTGGCACTCGTCCTGACGATCCCCTTGCTGGCTCAGACGGCCAAACAAGGGGCCTGCGAAAAAGGGTGCGCCCTGCCCAACTTGACGCCCGACCAAACGGCCAAGATCGCGAAGCTGAAAGTCGAACACGAGAAAGCCCAGATTCAGCTGCAGGCGGCCCTCAAGACCCGGCAGATCGAGCTTCGTCAACTGATGCTCGAAAAGGCCGACCAGAAGAAGCTCGACGCCAAGATCGACGAGATCGCCAAAGCGGGGGCGGACATCCAGAAAAGCTGCCTGGCCCACAAGATCGCGGTCGGTGGGCTGCTTACGGACGAGCAGAAGAAAGCCCAGGAACAGAAATGCGGCGGCATGAGCTGCGCCTCGGGCAAGGGCCACGGAGCCAAAATGGGCCATCAGGGCGGCTGCGGCGGCCAATGCGGCGGCCACATGAAGGCCAAGGCGGAGAAGGGCGGGGAAAAGAGCAAGGAATGCAGCGCCGAGGGATGCGGATCCAAAGCGGACTGCAAAAAGTAAAGAATTTCCGAGACAGGGGCGGGAGGATCCTCGGCGATTCTCCCGCCTTTGTCGTCCGGGCTACTTCCAGAGCACTTTGCGCAAGCCGGCCAGCCCGTGCTCCTTCTCGATGGCCTCGAGGAGAGCGGGATAATCTTCTTCGCGCTTTTCCTCCACCGCCGCTTCCCAGGCCTCGATGACCGGCGAAGCCTCGTAGACGAGCTCCTTCTTCAGCAGGTGCCGGATGCCGCGGAAAGACTGCCAGTGGGTGATGATCAGCAGGGCCAGGGCGTAGAAAGCGACGTTGGGGCCGGGCAGCAGAGCGGCCACTCCGGCGATAGGGACGAGGAGCAGCTCGCCGATGAGAATCAGCAGGCGCCGGCCCCGCTGGCGGTTCAGGAAGAACTTGAACTTGAGGTTCAGGTGCTTGGCGTCCGCGGCGCCGTGCAGGATGCGCACGGAAGGCTCGGTCATCCGCAGGGCTCTGTCGAAGGCCTGCTCTTGGCGCATGGTGCGCTGGGGCAGGAGCATCAGCTTGCGCTTGGCTAAATCCCAAGCAGCTCTAGCCTTGGTTGGCTTGACCGGCACGGCGGGCGGTTCGCTCGAGAACAGCCGGTGCTCGTGCCGGAAATCCTTGACGTAAAAGAGGTTGACCATCGGTGCGCTCATTGTAGCATGCCCATCCGTGAGTACGAAAACGAGGGGCGGCGGGTTCAGCGCCGGGTGGGCGGGGGAAAGGCCTCGGGGTGGAGCCGTCTGGCCAGAGCGGCCAGAGCGTCATAAAGCCGCGGGCCGAAGCGACTGGCGGCGTTCTGGTCGAGGTGGAGAAATCGCTTTTCCCTGACGGCGCGTAGGCGGTTCAATCCGGCCTGGCCTTCGAACCAGCGGACGGCAGCCCGGAATTGGTCTCCCGTCTGGGCCAGGACGACAATGGCATCCGGATCGTCCTTGATGAGGGCCTCCCGGCTATATTCAAGCCAGGCTTTGCCGAGCCCGGCCGTGACACTGACGGCTTTAGCCCGGCTCAGGAGGTCGTTGAAGTAGCTCTCGCGCCCGAATGTCCAGAGACCGGATCCCTGCAGGCTGAGAAAAACACGGGGGATCGTCCGGACCGAAGCCAGAGCCGTGGCGACAGCCCGCTCCTTAGCCGCCAAGCCGTCCCGGATGGCGTCCGCTTGGGCCGTGCGCCCTGTGACGGCACCGATCTTGGCCACCATCCCCGGCACGGCGTCGATCCCGCCGTGGATGTCCAGGGTAAAGACGGGCAGGCCCAGCTCGCGCAGCTTGGCCAGCGCGTTCAGGGGATTGCCGCGGAAGGCGACGATTAAATCCGGCGAAAGAGCCTTGATCCGCTCAATGTCGGGGTCGAGCATGCCGCCGATATGGCCTTTGGCCTGGGCCGCCTCGGGGTAGTCGCAGTAGCGGGTGACCGCGATGATGCGATCGCCCAGGCCGAGGGCGAACAGGACTTCGGTGATGTTGGGGGCCAGCGAGATGATACGGCTCGGCGGCGCCGGGAATGTGAAGACGGTGCCGATATCGTCGGTAACCTTGATGGCTTGGGCTTGCGCTACCGCCGTCGCTGCGAGGATAAGCGCGAAGAACAACAACGAACGTGAGGCTACTCGAATGGACCGAGAATGAACGGCCGGCGGGCGTTTCGATGGCTGGGAAGAGGACTGAATCGGAGACGGGGTTGGTCCCTGGAGTAAAGGCGTTGAGGAATACAGCGACCAGGGAAATAGCCGCTTATAAAGAACGAATTTTGTCGATAGGGGCGAGGGGTATGGGGAGCCAAACCCATCGACGAAGGAGCGGGCACGGTCTCCCGCCGTTTGGCGGGAGGAGCGACTGAGTCGGCGGAGCGAACGCCCTCGCTGGGGGCGTGAGCGTGTTTGGCTCCGCATACTCCGAGCCCCCTCCTACATGATCAATAGCGTCTTGGGATCCAGCTTCAGCTTCAGCACCCCCGGCGCGGGGTGATCGCCGTCTTTAACCACCCGCAGCTCGACGTGGTCGCCCACGGCGTGCAGGGTGATCAGGACGTCGATCGAGCCGGCGGCGTCCTTGAGCAGGCCGGGCATGCCTTCCTCGCCGTACATGGGGACGCCGTTTTCCTTGAGCGAGGCGCTGAACCAGACTTCCAAACCCAGCTTCTGCGCGAAGACCTTGAACTTGTCCAGGTCCTCTGTCGCCGGCTTGGTGAAGTCGTAGCCGTCGACAATGACGGCGTCAGCCGGGAAC
>JAPKZJ010000013.1 GCA_026393855.1 Candidatus Aminicenantes bacterium | reverse complement strand
ATCCGCTAGATTCGATTTCCAGCCCTACCCCCCTAGCGGGGGATAGGGCTTTTTTTTCTCCCATCTTCGGGGCCTGCGGCAGGGCATCCGGCCCGGCGGCTCGGGTTTTTCACGCCTTCTTCGCCTCACTTATCGCACCGTCTTTATCTTCGATAAAAACGGTGCCGCAAGACCCAAATCCATGGAACTGAGGCACAAGAAGGCTAAACCCTCGCGATTTCGCCGTTGGCCGGACACCCTGCCGCCTGACCATCCCCCGGAGATGGAAGAAAAACCTTTCTTGGATCTTCGCCCGATTCCGGGAAGCCCAAGCAGTTCGGGGTGCCGGCCAACGGCGAAATCGCAAGGGCGGCGCCTTTTTCCACAACTCTCTGAGGGAAGCCAACGGCCGCCGAGGGCTGTTTGAGCACGCGACCATCTGAGGGTATCGAAACGGAGGGGGAAATCTCCAAGACCGGGAGATCTTGAATGCGGAGTTCCGCCCTCGCGGGGACCGTCGAAACGACATCCCGACGAGGACTGCGAAGCGCTGAGGCGCCGAGCGGATTGGCCGGGACGACCAATGCGCCGTCGATAGCGGTCGGATTGAGGATGTCGGGGGGAACCGATCACGGCGCATCGCACCGTTGCCCCCAACGGCGACCCCGGACTGCCCTTCCCGGAATTGGGCGATGAACCTTTTTTCTTAAAAGGCCACGCGGGCGCCCAGGCGGAAGACGGCCGGGTTGAGGATCAGCTTGGTCTGCAGGAAATCGGCCGCCTCGATCCGCCCGGCCTGCTTGAGCGAGGTGGACGCGTTCAGGATGTTGAACCCGTCCGCCCCAATGGCCAGCCGGATCCGGTCGCCGATGGCGAATTCTTTTTCTAGCCGGACGTTCAGCAGGAACAGGGTCGGCAGCCGGGTGTCGCCCAGCTTGCCGCCGCCCCCGGCAACGCCGTAGAGCAAGGTCGGACCGATGTTCGGGCGCTGCACGATCGTATAGGTCGGGATGATGAACCCTTCCCGGGCGGTCAGCACGCCGGAGGCGTTGAACCCGAAGGGCAGGCGGACCATCGCGGCCAGCTTGGCCGTCCAGCGGGAATTGACGAAGACCCCGGCCAGATCGGCGCCCTGGGACTCGGGGGCCACCGCCGCACCGTTGAAGTAGGCGACGTTGGTGGGGTCGAGATAATCCCCGCCGTAGTTGGCCTTCCAATCGGCGTAGGTGAAAGACCCGTCCAGCATCCAGCCGCGGGCATAGCGCTTCGTCAAGCTCAGGGTGACGGACGTGTATTGTTCGAAGCGGCTTTGGGACGTGTCCCGATACGTTCCGTAGGCGGCTTGCAGGCGCGTCCAATAGTCGGTGTCGACGATCGTATTGTGGCCGATCAGGACCCAGTTGGAGGCATCCTCGACCTGCCCGCCGGCCAGGATCCCGCTGTCGAGGGAGAGGCGGTGCCGCTTGCGGTAGAGCACTTCCAGGCGGGCCCCGAAGTCGGGCAGGATTTCTTTCTCGTAGGACAGCAGAATTTCGTCCGTCAAAGGCGTCGCGTAGCTCGAGGCCAGCTGATTGGCGGGCGTATAAGAGGAAGGATTGGAGGGATCGAACCCCCAGGCGTAAAGCCAATGGGCCGGATCATCGGGCGAGACCAGTTGGCCGGTCTGCCAGTCGAATCCCCACAGCTCGTTCATCGCCACCCGGCCGTTGCCATCGGCGTCTCTCCAGAGCAGGCCGATCCCGGCCGAGGCCGGGTTGATGAAGACAGCCGGATCCATCCCGGTCTGGCTGCCGAAAAGAGCCAGCGACAGCCGGAGAACATCGCGCCCGTCGCCGCGAAGATCGTAGCTCAAGCCGATGCGCGGCGAGACGACGCTTCCGACGAAGCCGGGATCGTATTCGGAGACGTTCAGGCCCGTCAGATACTGAGGCAGCCAAGGCGACTCGGGCACGATCTGGTTGCGGATGACGGCGTGCTCCCGGTCGTAGCGCAGGCCCAGCGTCAGCGATACCCGGCCCCAATCGATCGTGTCCTGGGCGAAGGCCGAAAACCGGGTGTAGCCGTAGGACGCGGCGGTGTCGCGCAGGAGGTTCGCCTCGACCCAGCCGTAGCCGTAATCCTGCAGGATGAGGTTGCCCTCGATCGTGTCCGACAGGGTGGCCGCGGCCGAGCGCATCTCGATTCCGAACGACAGCTCGTGCCCGCCGCCCAGGATATGGTCGAAGAAAGCCCGGCCGGTAGCGGCCACGCCGAGCTGGCGGCTCTTGCGCCGGTAATCGTTGGCGTTGCCGGAGACATAGAACGCCGGATCGAAATCTTGAATCTGGTAATTCCCGGAGCCGTCCGGGGTTCGCGCCCCGTTGACCGGCTGCAGGTGGAAATCGATCGA
The DNA here is from genome assembly GCA_026393855.1 of Candidatus Aminicenantes bacterium. Taxonomy (NCBI): domain Bacteria; phylum Candidatus Aminicenantota; species Candidatus Aminicenantota bacterium. Next base: position 24,833 of record JAPKZJ010000013.1, on the reverse strand, counting down.
GGAGACGAGGCCGGTCAGGGCCCAGAGGAAAGCCCCCATCTTCTTTTCAAAGCGGACCTTGCCGGTCAGGCTCGGCCCCGTCTGCGTCCAGCGCGTCTCCGGCGCCTGTTCCGTATCGCCCCAAAAGGCCCGATTGGAGGACCGCTTCTCGTCATAAGCGAACAAGGCGTTGAGCCGGGCGGTAGGCGAGATTTTGAGGTCGAAATTGGTGTAGCCGGAAGCGATGAAGGCCGCGTCGAGCGCCCCGGTCATGGTCCGCTTGGTGATGTCCTGGATGCCGAAGGCGCCGGCCCCCCAGAGCCGGTCGTTGAGCAGCATTCCGCCGAGGTTGCCGCCGTAGAGGCGGATCGTGCTGATGCCGGGCGACCCGAGGCCGGCGGAGCTCAGAGCGAGCGGGATGTTGTTCAGCTCAAGGCTTTTATCGGCCATGTCAAAATGGAAGCCGCCCGACCAGACCGGGCCGCCGCGCCGGGGCACCAGATGGAGCTGGAGGCCGGGCGTGCGGGTGCGGGCGTCCCCGCCCGCCGTTTCCGCCCGGATCTCCGCGTAGTTGGACATGTCGACATAGACCGGGGAATCCCCGGGCACGGAAGGATCCGTTATATCGGTCCCCTCAAGCGTCCAAACCGTGTCGGTCCAGGCCGCGCCGGCCCCGTAGACGTAAGCCTGCAGTCCGGATTCGGCGCCGCCCACGTTCTCGCGGTCGGCCACCAAGCCGGGCGCCATGGCCAGCAGAATCCAGGGGTCGCGGGGCGTGGGCAGGGCGATGATTTCGAGCGCATCGGCGGCGTATCCGGCCCGCCTGTCGTTCTTGTCGATCATCGGGGTCCGGCCCGAGATCGTGATCATTTCGTCGGGAGGCAGCGGCTCGAGCGTAAGCGTCAGGCGGACGTCCCGGCCGAAGGCGGCGACCAGGCGGTCCCGACGCAGGGTCTTGAAGCCCGGCAGGTCCAGCTCGAGGGCGTAATCCGAGGCCGCCGGCAGGCTGACGAACCGGAACATCCCCTCGCTCGTGGTGACGGCGTATTGGGTGGCGACGCGTCCGCCCGAGAGCGTCACGGCGACCCCCGCCAGAGGATTTTTCTCAGCGTCCATGACCCGGCCGACGATCCCGCCGGGATCCTGCGCGGCGGCGAACCCGGCCGCCAGGATGAGACAACCGAGGGCGAAAATATATTTTTTCAAGCCATCCTCCCTATCTCGAATAGGATAGCCGATCCGGCCCCTCCAATCAACCGAAACGGCGGCCGGCGGGGCTTGCGTACCGCGGGACGATCCTCTACACTGAGCGCCTTGTGCGGATGCGCCGCGGGCTGGTCCGGATCGCCCCCGGACACGGCGGAGAATTCGGCGTCATCCGGCTGTTCCCCGACGGCGGCGAAGAGGACGAAACGGCATCCGGCCGCGGCCAGATGTCTTTGTTCTAATGGGCACGAAAATTGCATCGGAAAGAGGCGTGGCGGAGTTTCAGAATCGTCCAGGGAAAACGGCCAGGCCTCGCTCGGCTGGAAGGAAAGGTTCTTTACAGGGAAGCCGTTTGACCCAAACCGGGACGAGGAATATAATCATATGATGAAAAACCGCCGTATCCGACTCATTTGCCTACTGTTAGCCGTTGCCTGCCTAGCCTCCGTGGCGGCCGCGGCCGATCAATCCAAGAAAAAATCTCCCAAGGACCTGCCGCTCCAGTACCGCCGCTGGATCGAAGAGGAAGTCGTCTATATCATCTCGCCGAAGGAAAAGGACGTCTTCCTCCAGCTCGAGACCGATCGCGAGCGGGAGACCTTCATCAAGGCCTTCTGGAAGCAGCGCGACGAGACGCCGGAAACCGATAAGAACGAGTACCGCGAAGAGCATTACCGGCGCATCGCCTACGCCAACCAATGGCTGGGCCGCGACACGCCGACGGCGGGCTGGCGGACGGACCAGGGCCGCATTTACATCCTGCTCGGCGAGCCCAAGGAGATCGAGCGCTTCGAGAACATCCCCGAGCTCCGGCCGACCATCATCTGGTTCTTCGACACCAAGGGCGACACGCGCCTGCCCGCGGCCTTCAACGTCGTCTTCTTCAAGCCCGAGGGGGCCCAGGAATACAAGATCTATTCGCCCATCAAGGACGGCCCCCAGCACCTGCTGATGCACTATTCGGGGGACGCGACCGATTATGAGGCGGCCTTCTACCAGATCCAGTCGGTCGAGCCGGCCGTGGCCCAGGTCTCGCTGACCCTCATCCCGGGGGACTCGGTCATGACCGACCGGCCCTCGATGGCCACCGAGATCCTGCTCAGCCAGAACATCCCGGCCTCCGGCTATGAGAAGGTCAAGGACGACTACGCCGAGAAGCTCCTCCGCTACAAGGACATCATCGAGGTCGACTACTCCACCAACTGGATCAACAACGACTCGATCATGGGGGTCTTCCGGGACGCCAACGGGCAGGCCTTCGTCCACCTGGCCATCGAGCCGAGCAAGCTGAATTTCCAGACCTCGACCCAGGGCTACCACACCGAAATGGACATTGAAGGCCGGGTCACCGACGCGGCCAACCCCGGCCGGACCATCTACCAGTTCAACCGCAGTGTCCCCCTGGACGTCAACGACGCCCAGCTCACCGCCATCCGGGCCAAGCTGTTCAGCTACCAGGACCTCTTTCCCCTTATCCCGGGACGATTCAAGCTGAACGTAATGTGGAAGAACCGGGTCTCCAAGGAATTCACCTCGGCCGAAGCCGAGATCCTCGTCCCCAAGGCGGACGAATTCGCCCTCAACGCCCCCATCCTGGCCAACAAAGCCAATAAGTCGTCGAGCTACCGGGGAGCGACCAAAGCCTTCCTGCTCAATGACATCCAGCTTGTCCCCTCGCCCCGCAACGACTTCCAGCAAAGCGACACCCTGTCGGTCTTCAGCCAAATGATCAACGCCCCCGCCGACGTCCGCAACGGCGGCTCGATCGAATACGCCATCCTGCGCGAAGGCGTCCCCTTCAAGTCCTTCGTCCGGACCGTGGCCGAGATCCCGGACAAGACGAACCTCTACGAGGAGATTTCGCTGACCGACTTCCCGCCGGCCCAGTATCGGCTCCAGATCACCGTCCGCGACGCCGATCGGAAGAGCCGGCTGACGGGAAAAGCGGATTTCTACATCACGCCGATGCTGACCCTGCCCCGCCCCTTCGTGCTCTCCCTGACCCACGCCGCTTCGACCGAGCCGGCCAGCCTGCACATCTTGGGCACCGAGTACCTGGCCGTGGACGACACGGCCAAGGCCCGGCCTCTGCTTCAAGCGGCCTACGCGCGCCAACCGGGCGAAATCAAATATGCCCTGGACTATGCCCGCCTCTTGCTGCGGGAGAAGGACTACGCCGGCGTCAAGTCGGTCGCCGCCGCCTATCTGGTCGACGACCGCAAATGGGACTTCCTCCAGCTCGCCGCCCAAGCCCACCAGGGGGCCGGCGAGCTCGAACCGGCCATCGCCCGCTACAAGGAATACCTGGCCCATTTCGGGACCAACATCGAAATCCTGAACGCGATCGGCGAATGCTACTTCAACCTGGGCAACTTCCCCGAAGCCCTGGTGGCCTGGGAGAGATCACTCCAGATCAACCTCAACCAGCCCCAGCTCAAGGAGCGGGTGAAAACCCTCAAGGACAAAAAATGAAACGATCCGTGCGCCTGGCGGCCGCTCTCCTCGCCTTGATGACCGCGGCCGCTTGCGCCGCGGCCCGGCTGGAACGCCTACTCGATCCCGACAGCCGGGATTTTCTGTCCAAGGTCCGGTACATCATCACCCGGGAAGAGCGGCGGATGTTCCGCAACCTGCCGGCGGCCGCCAGGCCCGCCTTCGTCAACGACTTCTGGACCAAGCGCGACCCCGACCCCTCGACCGAGGAGAACGAGTTCAAGATCCAGTACTTTCAGCGCCTCGAAGAGGCGAACTTTCTTTTCAACGAAGGCCGGGGCAGCGAGCCGGGCTGGCTGCAGGACCGCGGCCGGATCTATATCCTGCTCGGCCAGCCGGACGAGCGCCAGCAATTCCCCCGGGGCATGACCTTTTACGACATCCCGACTGAAATCTGGCTCTACGGCTGGTTCCCGATCGTTTTCCGCGACCCCAACTGGAACGGCAACTATCGGCTGGAGGCGGACAGCGCCATTCAGCTGGCCGAGATCATGAAGACCCAATTGGCCTGGAAGCCCGAGGTCAAGGCGCAGGCCGGGATTCTGGAGTTCAAGACCGAGCTGCGGGTCGAAGCGAAGGGGAAAGCGCTTTTGCGCGTCCTCGTCCCTTACCGCAAGATCTGGTTCAAGGACGAGGAGGGAACGCTCACCGCCGTCCTGACCATTAAGGCGGAAGCTCTCGACGCCAAGGATGTCCGGCTCTGGGAGACTACGACCGAAAAGCCCCTGCGCTTCACCCCGGAGGAGCTGACCAAGATCGGCCGCGGCAAGATAGCGATTGAGATCCCGCTGTCCCTGCCGGCCGGCAAATCAGTCCTCGAAGTGACCCTGACGAACTCCGGCGACGGAGCCAAGATTTCCAAGCGCGTGCCGGTGAAAAATTAGTTTTTCCGTCGTTGCGAGAGCAACGGGACGTTGTTTTGTCATTGCGAACCCTCGCTTCCGGCGAGGGTGTGGCAATCCCGGAGAGGTCCCCACGTCAGGGCCTCGGGACGACAACAAAAACCCTTAGCGTTCCTCGGGATGACAATGAAAGCTCTTAGCACTCCTCGGGATGACATCTTGTCTTTATTCCCATCCCGTCCTGAAAATGATACAATGTCTGCTTCTTAGGGCGGGCTTTGCAGTCCTCGCTACGACAGCCGTTTCGGGGGTCGTAACGAGGGCGGTTTGCGCCCTGGAAAGAATCTATACAAACGGCCGCCGGTCGGCGAATCGTTTGGAGACGGCTTGGACAGCCCCCGAACCGGACTTATCTATTTGATAAGGATAGGTTTGGGAGGCAGTCCCCACGACTCTCGGAACTGGCATGATCTTTGCATAAATCATATGCGGAGGCTTAAAATGAGCAACCATAGAATCAAACTCTGGAGCATCCTGGCCGTCCTCGTGCTCTTCACCGCGGGCTTCGCTTCGGCCCAGGCCGGGCGCGGCATCGGCCACATCGGCGGCACGGTGACCGACCTCGAAGACAACCCCCTCGAAGGCGCCAAGGTGATCATCACTTTTTCCCAGAACGCGAGCCTGAAGCGGGACTGCCTGAGCAATAAAAAGGGCGAGTGGTCGTTCCTCGGACTCGGCACCGGCAACTGGAACCTGGTCTCATACGCCAAGGGCTTCGACCCGGTCAACCAGCCCATCTACGTCAGCCAGTTGGCCGTCAATCCTCCGGTTAGGATCAAGCTGAAAAAGTCCGAAAAGCCGGGCGGCGGCCTGATCGAGGACGAAGCCTCCTTCGCCTTCCTCGAAAACGGCAACAAGCTCTTCCGCGAGGGCAAGTATGACGAGGCCGTCGTCCAATTCGAGACCTTCATCCAGAAGAACCCCTTGGCCTACCAGGTTCGCCTCTCGATCGGCGACTGCTACCGCGAGAAGGGGGACTTCGAGAAGGCCACCGCAATCTATAACGAGATCATCGAGCGGTCCAAGACCGACGCCGCCCTGGGCAAGGACATGATGGCCAAGGCCATGGCCGGCCTGGGCAACATCATGCTCAAGCAGAACAAGCTCCCCGAGGCCCAGGACTACTTCAAGCAGTCCATCGAGGCCTCGCCCAAGGACGAGGTTCTGGCCTACAACGTCGGCGAGATTTTCTTCTCCAACCAGGGCTACGATGAGGCCATCAAGTACTTCACCCTGGCCTCCCAGATCAAGCCCGACTGGCCCGATTCCTACCTCAAGCTCGGCATGGTCTACCTGAACAAGGCGGACAACGCCAACGCCATCGCCAAGTTCGAAAAATTCCTGACCCTGGAGCCGGATGGTGACCGGGCCGCGCAGGCCAGGAGCATCCTGGGCATGATCAAGAAGTAAGCGCCTCCCCGTCCCGACTCGGGCCATCCGGCTCCGATCGGGACGGGGATTTTTTTGGCGAGGAAATCGGCCATGGCCAAGAAAAAGAAGAAGCCCGCCCCCAAAGCCGTCCCGCCGCCGGACCGGAAGCCGTTCCTGCTCCGGATTTGGCCGGTGCTTGTCGGGGGCGTCGTAATCGTCTCCGCCGCGGCCTACCTGCTGCTGCGGCCCAAGCCCGTCCCCATCGGCCGGGACAGCCGCCTCAATGTCGTCCTGATCACTCTGGACACGACCCGGGCCGACCGACTCGGATGCTACGGCTACGCCGAGGCCGCCACCCCCAACCTCGACGCCCTGGCCCGCAACGGCGTGCGCTTTGCCAAGGCCTATGCCCAGGTCCCTCTGACCCTGCCCTCGCACACCTCCATCATGACCGGGCTCAACCCCTACGCCCACGGCGTCCACAACAACGGCACCTACGCCCTGCCGCCGGAGACGCCGACCCTGGCCCAGACCCTGAAGGCCAAGGGATACCGGACGGCGGCCTTCACCGCCTCCTTCTCGGTCGACTCCCGGTTTGGCCTGGACAAGGGCTTCGACGTCTACGACGACGACATCCAGCCTGGTTCGCCCTTCAAGTCGGTCAACGGCGAACGCCGGGCCGAGCAGGTCCTGCAGGTCTTCGAGCCCTGGTTCGAAAAGAACGCCGCCGGGCCGGACCCGTTCTTCGCCTGGATCCACTTCTTCGATCCCCATCTCCCCTACAACCCCCCGTCGCCAATCCGCGAGGAGTTCGCCGGCCGGCCATACGACGGAGAAGTGGCCTACATGGACGCCATCGTCGGCCAGATCATGCGCCGTTTCAAGGCCAAAGGCCTGCTGGAGAAGACCCTGTTCGTCGCGGTGGGCGACCACGGCGAATCGTTCGGCGAAAAGGGCGAGTTTGGGCATGGCGTCTTTCTTTACGAGCCCGCCGTTCATGTCCCCTTGATCATCTACGCCGAAGGCCGGCTGCCCGCCGGCGTCGTCGTCCCGAGCCGCGTCCGCCTGATCGACATCCTGCCGACGGTCCTGGACATGCTGGAAACCCCCGTCCCCGAAAAAGTCCAGGGCACGAGCCTGATCCCCTACATTCAGGGCCGCAAGAAGGCCGACCTGGAAGTCTACCTGGAGACGTTCTACCCGCACGAGAACTTCGGCTGGGCCGCCCTGACCGGGCTCATCTCCGGGCCCTGGAAGTACATCGATGCGCCCAAGCGGGAGCTATACGACCTGCCCAACGATCCCCGCGAGGAGAAGAATATGGCCGGCCAGGGGACGACCGCCGGCGATCTGAAGGCCCGACTCCAGGCCGCACTTAAGGACGGCACGGTCTCGGCCCGGCGGACGCCGAGCGAGTCCGATAAGGCCCGGCTTCGATCCCTGGGTTACGTGGATTACTCCGATCCGTCGGGAAAATCCGGCGCGGCCGATCCCAAGGACAAGGTAGCCGAGCTGAAGATGGTCCAGGACGCGGAAGCGGCGGAATACGAAGGCCGCTTCGCCGAAGCTGTCGCGCTGCAGGCGAAAATGGTCGACCTGCGCCCCGACGCCGCCTCGAGCTATGTCGGCCTGGCCTTGGCCCAAGCCCGGCTCAAGGATTTCGAGGCGGCGGTCGCCACCCTGCGCAACGGCCTGGCCCGGCTGCCGGATTCCGAGCTGCTGATGACCCGCCTGGGCTATACCTACCTGGTGATGAGCCGGGCCGCCGATGCCTCCGCCGTCATGCAGAACATCCTGAAGATCAACCCCCGCTCGATGGACGCCCTGACCGGGATGGCCCTGATCCTGGAAGAGACGAAGCGCCCGGACGAGTCCCGCGGCTATTACGAGCGGGCCTTGGCGATCGAGCCCGAAAACAAGTTCGTCCGTTTGAGCTACGCGGGCAACCTGGCCGCGGCCGGGAGGCTTCCGGATGCGGCCAAGATTTACGTCACTCTGGTTCGGGACTATCCCCGGGACCCGGAGGTCTACCGATCCCTGGGAGTCTCGTACGCCCGGGCCAAGGAATTCGACAAGGCCATCGAGGCCTTCAACCAGATCATCGCCATGGGACCCGATCCTGACGCCACCTACAGCCTGGCCTTGTGCTATCGGGAGAAGGGCGACGCGGCGGAAGCCGTTCGCCATTTCGAGCGCTATCTGAACAATCCCAAGAACGAGCCCCCAGCCAAGATCCAAAGCGCGCGGGCGGAGATCGCCAGGCTCAAAGCCTCGGTCCGCTGAGATCGTCAGCGTTTCCGGGCCGCCTCGACTTTGGAGGCGGATCCGCCCAAGGCTAAGAATCGATCGAACGCCGCCTTGGCCGCCGCATCGTCGCCCATCGCCTGCCTCACCTTGCCGAGCTCCAGATAGGCATCCGGCGATCCCGGACGCCGGCGGACGGCCTCCTCGAGGGATTCCGCGGCCCGCTCCCGCTCGCCGCGATCAAACCGGATCGAGCCCAGGAGAACGAGCGCCCGATAGCCGATCGAGTCCGCCTGGACGTCCACTTCGTAGGCCAGGCCGGCCGCCTTGTCGGAAGTCCGCCGCTCGGTCGCCGCTGCGGGACGCTCCCGATCGAGCTCGACGGCCCGCAGAAGCTCGGCCTCGGCGCCGACTCTGTCGCCGGAAGCCAGGCGCGCGCAAGCCGAATTGAACCAAGCCGTCGGATCCTCCGGGGAAAAAGCCAAGGCCTCCGCATAGGTCGTGAGCGAGCGCTCGAAATCGCCCAGGTCGAAGTAGAGGCTGGCCAGGGCGTCGAGGGCGTCCCGATAATCGGGCTTGAGAGCGGCCGAGGCCCAAGCTCGCGGCAGGGCCGGCGCGAGGCGGTCCCGAGTGTGATGGAGCTGGGCCAGGTTGTATTGCAGGCTGGGAGAGCCCGCGTCGATCTCGAGATAGGCTTCGAGGTATCGGGCCGCATCATCAACCAGGCCTTCCCCCAGAAACCCGAAAAATCGATTGTTGATGAAGGCGGCGACGTCGGCGGGCTTGCCGCGCGGCTCGAAGCGCCACCGCGGCTCGAGCCCCCGCTGAAGCGCGGCCCAGGCCGCCGAAAGCTCGCGGCCCAGCTCGTCCGCTGGAAAATATCGTTCCCGCGACACGCCTTCCAAGAGCTCCCGAGCCCGGAAATCGTCGGGCGCCAGCCGCAAAACCCGATTCAGAATCGCGGCCGCCGCAGCTTTATGCCCCGCCCCCGACTCCACAATCGCCTGGGCCCGGAGCCACGAGGGGATAAAAGGCTTGAGCTCGACGGCGATCCCCAGGTATTCTTCGGCCGCCCGCCGGTCTCCCGCCGATTCCGCCGCGGCCGCCGCCAGCAAATAAAAATCCGGGTAAGCCCCGCCGGCATCGCAGGCTCCGAGCGCGGCCTCGATCGCTCCCGCCGCGTTTCCGGAACGCATCCGTCCCGCGGCGATGCGGAGAATACAATCGCGGGCCTCGTAGGACAGGCCCATTGCCCGCAAATAATAGGCCTCCGTATCCCGGGTCCAGCCGGATCTGGCCTCGGAAATCAGGCCCAATAAATAGGAGGGCAGACCCGCGTTCGGCGGGAAAAGAGACCGCGCCTGGCTTTCCCTTTGCGGTGCGATCTCGCGCAACCCCGGCGCGAAAGCCGGCGCCCAGAGCGGTTTGGCGCCGCGATCGGGGCGAAGCTTCACGGCGGCCGCCGCTTCGGCGGTTCGGGCGAAGGCTTCCGCTTCAGCCGATTTTCCCTCCTGATAGCGCCAAATAGCCGCCAGGGCCGACGCTTGCCAGACGAAGTCATCCGAAGGCTTGGCCTTCTCGTCTTTCAGAACGCGTTCGAGCGCCATCCAGGCGACTTCCCGACGGCCGAGCTTCCACAGCACGGCCGCCTGGCGAAGGCGCAGATCATGCAGCTCGGGATTCCGCTCCAAGGCTCGATTGGCCAACCGCAAGCCCATCTCGTAGTCCATTAAATCGAAGCTGTCCAGGGCGTCGCGGACGAGGGAGGCAACCGTTTGCGGCCCAGCGAAGAGCCCGGTCGAGAAAAGAAAGGAGAGAAGAATAATACATAAGCCATATGGCTTTATTGTAGTTACAACGAAGTCGCGTTTCGGTCGCATTGGGGTCAAATTATAATTGCGTTTCTCTTATTATACGAAACAAAACCAGAAATACTTATCCGTCATTGCGAGGACGACGCAGCGTCGGACGCGGCAACCTCTCGAGGTCCCCACGCCCTCGCCGGAGGCGAGGGCTCGGGACGACGATGAAATAATTGTCGTTGCGAGCGACCAAAGGGAGCGCGGCAAAAAAACCGCTTTGGATCAAACCGTCATTGCGAGAAGCGAAGCGACGTGGCAAAGAAGATGCTCGGCATCAATCCGTCATTGCGAGCGTTTCGCGTGGGGACCTCATCCACACAAAAAAAAACCCGGCCCCCCGAAGGGGGCCGGGTACATGACTTCGCTAAGCGCCGCTATTCCTCAGAAGGAAATGCGGGCGCCCATCCGCCAGGACCACGAGCCGTACCGGCTGTTCCACCAGCCGAACACGGGGTTGTCCCGGTTGATCGTGATCTTTTCCGCCATCCAGGTCCGCCAGTCTTTGTAGTTGGCCTTCTGACCGAGCAACTCGGCATCCGTCAGGCGCAACATGTTGTAGTTGGCCTGCATGGAGTAGCCCTGAATCGTCGAGGTGTTGGTAAAGTTGCTGATCGTGGCGTTCAGGTTGACCGAGTACTTCTTGGCGATCCGGAGGTTGTACTCGACGTACAGATCGGCCCACGCGGTAAACGGGGTCCGAGTGCCGGTGTCGAAGTATCCGTCGGGGAAGATCTGCATGTCGTTGAAGGACAAGGAGGTGGTCTTCGGCAGGCCGGAACGGCCGTAGCCGACCACACCGACCGTCAGGCCGAAGGGGAACGCGTAGGACGCGTAGGCCTTGATGTAGTGCGTGCGGTCGGAGGGCAGAACGCCGTCCAGGGGATTGCCGTGAATGTCGTAGCGTTCGAAATAGAGATCCCAATAACGCTCGACGTTCGGGGAGTTACGGCCGGCTTCGTCGGAAGACGACAGACCGCCGCAGTTACCGACCATGCGGCTCCAAGTGTAGTTGATGCCGCCCTGCCAGTTGTTGCTGAACCGTTTTTCGAGGGCCAGGTTGACGCCGTAGTACTCGCGCTTGGCCTTGGGGGCGGGCCAGAACTCGTCGGAGAAACGGCCGCCTTGGGACACGGGCTTCGTCCAGCCTTCGCCGGGGTTGGCGATGTAGTACTCTTCGCTGTAGTTGCCCTGGGCATCCTGCAGCAGCACGCCCACGTCCTCGATCGTCCGGATCAGATGCTTGTAAACCAACCGGGCGCTGAAGGAGATCTCTTCCGTGATCTTCTTGTCGGCGCCGAAGGACAGTTCGCTCTGGGAAACCGGTTTGAGGTCGGGGTCGGTGGTGTCCCAAGAAACCGTCCGCCAGTTGCGGGAACCCATGTAGGTGCCGCAAGCGGCCTGGTCGGCAGCGTTGGTGATATCGCCGGAAGCGGCGATCTTGGTGTAATCATAGTCGTTGAAGGTGTAGTAAGAGGTCCACCACTTGAAGCCGCCGTAGGCGCCTTCGGCCATGTACAGCTTCATGACGTCGTAGTAGATGCCGAAGCTTCCGAACACCTTCAAGCTGGAGTCGCCGAACACGTCATAAACGAGGCCGACGCGGGGGGCGAGCTTCTGGGCGAAGGAGAATTGGATGGGCTTGTAATCGGCATACTGCGGATCGTTGGTGGCCAGGGAGGGAATGTACTCGCTCTCCGTCCGGATGCCGAAGTTCAAGGTCAGCCGCTGGCCGATGGTCCAGGAATCCTGGAGGTACATGGCCCAGTTGTTGCTGGCGACGTTGAAGTTCGAGCCGTAGGGAGACTTGAAGTCGTTCCGGATCTGGTAGTTGCCGTACGTGCCCATGACGTTGGTGCCGTCGGGCATAACGTAGTTGGAACCCCAAACCAGGGCGACCAGGGGCGCGACGGGACCGGAGTCGACGTCCTCGTGCAGCCGGATGTACTGGAAGCCCGCCTTCCAAGCGTGCTCACCGGCCAGGTTGAGGTAGTACGTCAAATCCAGGTTCACGCTCATGCGGTCGTTGATGTACTTCTTGGTGACCGTCGTGCCGGCGCCGTTGCTCCAGCCGCTGTTATGCTTGAGATTATCCGGAATCTCCGCATAACCCGTGTTGGAGTTGGTGAATGCGTAGTACGTGCCGGGAACGAACAACTGCTGGTTGGTCGTGTTGGTCCGGAAATAGCCGAACCGGGCGCTGACCAGGAAGTTGTTGCTGACGGTGTAGTCGACGTTGGCGTTGCCCGACAGGTTGGGATAATCAAAGCCGGGCTGCTTGCCGGCGGTCAGAAGGCCCAGGCCCGTGGACGGGTTGATGGGGTTCCAATCCGGCCGGTAGGAGTAATACTTGGTCGACGTGCCGGTGAGGCCGGGGATGCTGCCGCGGTACTTGTAGAAGTTGCTGACCGCGCTGACCGACATGCGCATGCCCTTGATCGGGGCGGCCGTCAATTTGGCCTGCCAGTTCCAGTTGTTGTTCTTGTTGTAGAAATTGTACGTAACGCGGCCCTGGCGGGGGTCCAAGTTCGTGTCGCCCGGAATCTTCGGGGCCATGGCTCCACCGATGGGGTCAACGGTGAAGAACCGGTCGGCATAGGTGCGGTAGTAAACCGGGTTGAACGACCCGAAGAACCACAGCTTGTCCTTGAAGATGAAGCCGCTGAGGTTGAAGACGCCTTCGAACCGCTGGTAGTCGTCGCGGGTCTTGCCGCCGTTGAAATACAGGTCGTCCTGGTTGTAGTATTCGTAGTCGCTGGCATCATACGGCGAGGTGGCGTAGGGGCTCTGGCGCAGGCCGTCGCGAACCTTGCCCACCATCCACAGCTTCTGGTTATTGTAATAACCGAACACGTCGCCGTGGAACTCGTTGCCGCCCGAACGGCTGATGACGTTGACCACACCGCCCATCGAGCCGCCGAATTCGGCGTTGTAGCCGGAAGCCGTAACCTTGACTTCCTCCAGCTGCTCCATGACGATGCTCTGCGACTGGGTCCCGATGCGCATGTTGTTGACGTTGGTGCCGTCAACGTACCACATGTTCTCGGTGCCCGAGGCGCCGTCGACCGACAAGCCGCCCTGGTTGCCTTCATACTGAACGCCGGGAACCGTGGCCAAGAGGCCCGTGAAATCGCGGTTCCGGGGCAGCTGCATGAAGGTTTCCTTGGTCATCGTCGAGCCCTTGGTGGTGCTCTTGACGTCGATCAGGGGGCTTTGCCCGACGACCGTGATCTCCTCGGCCAGGGTGCTTTGGGTCAGCACGATGTCGAGGGTGATGGTCTGCTCGAGCTGCAGGATGACGCCCTCACGCTTGATCGACTTGAACCCTTGCAGGGTAAAAGTGACGGTGTACGTGCCGGAGGGCAGGGAGAAGAGGCGGTACGCGCCCGTCTCGTCGGAGACCGCGGCGGCCGTGCCGACCAGCTTGGAGCTCTCTGCGACGATGGAAACACCGGGGAGAGGAGCGCCTTGATCGTCTTTCACTTTTCCGACGATCTTGCCGGTCGGGGCCTGTGCGGACATAAACCCGACGAGGAGCAGAACCGCGAGCAAGGAATACAGGATCTTTTTCATGCTTGCGTTAAACTCCTTTTGTCCCATGAATCCCTTTGTTCAGGCGATTCCGGGATGAAGCCGGCCATGAGTCCTTGTTCCCAAGGCAGGCTTGGCGAAACCCGGGAGCGGTACTGAGCACCGGCTCCAGCCTTGCAGATGATGGCATCTGCCTAGTGTGATTCTCACCTCCTCATTTGTAGTGTGTTTTGACATAGAAATATAGATACCTTACGGCCATTTACTAAGCAATAATCATGCCAATGGTCGACATATCTCAATTACATTATAATCAACTATATAAATTGGTTTTACGAGCCCTTGGCATCAGCTAATAATCCATAATTATGGATAAAATCCAATTATTTGGATTTATCACGTCCTTGACATATCACAACCCGGAATCTATATTCATCGTGATATATTTGATTTGCCCTGGGTTAGGACATCAAAGCATGGAAATTCGGATGAAAATCAGGGGGTTGGTTCTCGACCCGACCTCGCATATGCCCATCGTCCTGCTGGAGGACGAGTCGGGTGGGAAGGTCATGCCTATCTGGATCGGGGCCTTCGAAGCCAACGCTATCGCCCTGATCATCGAAAATGTCCCCACGCCCCGGCCGATGACGCACGATCTGCTCAAGGCCTTCCTCAACCGGCTGGACATCGAAGTCGACCGGGTGGTCGTGACCGAGGTCCGCAACAGCACCTATTTCGCCTCCATCCATTGCCGTTCCGGAGAAGAAGCGCTCGTCTTCGACGCCCGGCCATCCGACGCCATCGCTTTGGCCCTGCGGACGGCTTCGCCCATCTTCGTCGACGCCGACGTGGTCGAGAAAAGCCTGGCCGCCCAGCGTGACGAATCGAGCCAGGGCGCGGAAGCCCTGCTCCGCTGGATGGAGCAATTGGGGCCGACGGAGCTGGGCAAATACAAAATGTAATCGCTCGGGGATGGGGAGCAAAACACGCTCACGCCCCCAGCGAGGGCGTTCGCTCCGCCGGCTCGGTCGCTCTCCCTGCCAAGGGCAGGGAACCATGCCCGCTTCCTCGCCGATTGGTTTTGCTCCCCATACCCCTCGCTCAAGCTAAAGAGTTTTCCGAGGCGCTATCGCGCGGATCGTCACAAAACAGCGAGGCGACTCAGCAACGCATCTAATGTTCAAAAACTAAAGAAAAAAGACCGGAAGTTGGTAAGGCTTAAGTCCTCACCCTTAGAAACAGCCACCCGCCCAACAGCCCGAAAACAATGTTCGGCCCCCAGCCCGCAAGCGGCGCGTTGAGGATGCCGACATAACCCAGGCTCCGGAAGACCCCCAGCATGACCCAATAAACGACGGCGATGCCCAGGCTGGCGGCGATGCCCACCAGCGCGCCCCGCTTGCCCATGGCGAAGGCGAAGGGCAGGCCGAGCAGCGTCATGACCAGTGCCACCCAGGGAAAGGCCAGCTTGACGGCCAGGTCCACCTGAAGGCGGCGCGCGTCGAACCCGAGGCCCTTGATCTCGCGGACATGGTCGCGGAGCTCGCCGTAGGTCATCTGCGCGGGCGCCTTAGTCTCGGCGAAAAAGAGGCTCTTGTCGTCGAGCAAGGGGATCTCCCGCTCCTTGAAGCGGTCGTAGGAACTTTGCCCGGCATCGCGGAACTCGCGGATCCAGCCGTCGCGCAGAACGATCTCCCCTCCGCGCAGCTCAGCCTTCTTGGCGAAGATTCGCCGCTTGATCGTCCAACGCTCGACGTCGAGGTCGAACATCTGGATCTCGCTCCAAGCCGCCTTGTCCGGGTCGAAGTATTGATAATGGTAGAAACGGTCGCGGGCCTTGTTGGCCACCCAGCGTCGGTTGAAGACGGTGATGGTCCGGGCCGGGACGTCGTTAAGCTCGTTCCACGCTTCCTGGGCCTTGCGGTTGGATCCGGGCAGAATCCGCTCCTGGAGATAAAAGGACAGCAGGCCGGCCAGCAGGGACATGGCCAGGGCCGGCGCCACGGCCCGGTAGACGCTGACGCCGCAGGCTTTCATCGCGGTCAGCTCGTTGGTCTTGGTCAACAGCCCGAATGTCAGCAGGGTGGCCGTCAGGGCCAGCACCGGAAGGCCGATATGGATGAACTCGGGCATCCGGGAGGCCACATAGGACAGGAGAAGTCCCATCGGTTTGGAATGCTCGTAGAGGTTGTCGATCTGCTCGAAGAAGGTGACGATGGCCGAGACGGCCAACAGGCTGGCGAAGGCCAGGCCAGCGATGAACAAGTATTTGCGGAGGATGTAGCGGTCGAGCGTGCGGAGCAGCGGCAGGCTCCGCCGGAGACGGGCCGTCGGCGCGGCGGAGACGGCCGCAGTCCCCGCGGCCGCCCCGGGCGTTCCGGCCGGCCTACGCCGGCGGGCCCGGCCGGCCAGGAACGGGATCTCCCGCGACGACGTCAAGAACAGCCAGGCCCCCAGAACCGCAAAGACGATATCGGCCCCCCACATCCCCAGCCAGGGCGCCACCCGGCCCTTGATGGCCAGGTTCTCACCGGCCGTGATCATGACATAGTAAAGGAAAATGATGACGATGCTGAGCGTGAACCCGCTGGTCCGGCCGCCCTTGCGTGTGGAAACCCCCAGCGGCAGGCCGAGAAAGACGAAGACCCAGCAGGCGAAGGGCAGCGAGAATTTCTTGTGGATTTCGACCGCGTGCCGGCGGACGTCCTCCGCCGCGGCCAGCCGGGTCATGGCGTTGCCGGCCCGCTTGGCGTCGGCGTCGCGGCCGACGCCCGCGCGCAGAGCCTCCCCTTCCCGGATTGCCTCGGCCAGCCTGGCCTCGGCTTCACGCCGGCTGACTCTGAGCTCGCCGATCGTCTTCTCCCGCTCCCGTTTGATTGCGGTGTAGCTGCCGAAGAGCTTCTCGCCGTCCAGCTCCTCCTCCACTTCGCCGGAGAGGGTCATGGGATAGCGATCGGGCTCGTCCAGGACGACGTCGTGTTGGACGACGTCGGACAGCCGGAGGACGGCCCGCCGGGATTCCGGCGACACGCTGAGCCGGCCTTTCCGGGCCATGGTGATGCGAGGCTCCATGCGCGATTCTCCAGAGGCGATAAAGACATCAGACCAGGCCCCGGACGGGTCGGTGTCCCGGTAGAAGATGGTCAGGCCCGGGATCGGCTCGTTGAAGATGCGCGGCGCCACCTGGGTCTCGGCCCGCTGGGCCAGGGCCGCGGCGAAGGTCTGCTGGAAGCGGTAGTTGGCGGCCGGCGCGGCCTGCAAAGTCAGGTAGGAGGTCGCAGCCCAGCCGGCCAGCCCGAAGAGAAGGAGCGGAGCCAGCAGCCGGCCATGGCTGACGCCCAGCGATTTGAAGGCGGTGATCTCGGAATCGGAGGACAGCCGGCTCAACCCGGCCAGGACACCCATCAGCACGGACATCGGGACGGTAAAGGCCAGAACGCCGGGGATGATGTCGACGAGGAGGCGCAGGGTTGTCCCCAGCGGCACGCCGCGGGCGATGAAGAGCTCCGGGTAAAGCAGGAGCTGATTCATCAGCAGGGCGAAGCTGTAGACGCCCAGGCCGACGAAAAACGGCGTCGTCACCTCGCGCAGGACATAGCGGTCGAATGATCGGGGAAACATGCCGAGTCCAAGATACCGGAATGGGGAGACGCGGTCAAACGGTCCCCCGGGGTGACGCCAAAAAAGACACATCTCCCGATTCCGGGAAACGCGGTCCGGAGTGTCGTCCCGGCGGCGCGGGTTCACCACTCCTTTTTACGCCAATCCGCTCGGCGCCTCGGAACTCCGCATTCGAGATCTCTCGGTCTTGGAGACAGCCCACTCCGATTCGACTTCGACAGATGGTCGCGTGCTCAAACAGCCCTCGGCGGCCGCTGGCTACCCTCGCGGAGAGGCGTAAAAAGCCGGAACCCGCGCGGTTTCGCCGTTGGCCGACACCCCGAACCGCTGCTGTTTCCCGGAATCGGGAGAAGAACAAAAAAAGCCCCCATCCTCCCGAAGGAGAATGGGGGCTGGATAACCCGGATTAGCGCTTAAGCGCTTAATACATATCGCCGCCGCCGCCGGGAGGCATCGGATAGCCGCCGCCCTTCTTGTCATCGTCGGGCAGTTCGGTGATGAGGCCCTCGGTGGTCAGCATCAGCC
Source organism: Candidatus Aminicenantes bacterium (assembly GCA_026393855.1). Classification (NCBI taxonomy): domain Bacteria; phylum Candidatus Aminicenantota; species Candidatus Aminicenantota bacterium. Next base: position 7,102 of record JAPKZJ010000013.1, on the reverse strand, counting down.
CGGCGATCGAGGCCGCATTCTGCAGGGCGATCCGGACGACCTTGGTCGGATCCAGGATGCCGGCCTTGATCATGTCCTCGTACCGCTCGGCCAGAGCGTTGAAGCCGACGTCCTGCTTCTGCTCGCGGACCTTTTCGACCACGATCGAGCCCTCGAGTCCGGCGTTGTTGGCGATCGTCCGGAGGGGCTCTTCGAGCGCGCGGCGGATGATGTCGGCGCCGATCTTCATATCGCCCTCGAGCTTGAGGCCCTCGAGCGACTTCTGGGACCGGAGTAGAGCGACACCGCCGCCGGGCACGATGCCCTCCTCGACGGCCGCCTTGGTGGCGTGCATGGCGTCCTCGACCCGGGCCTTCTTTTCCTTGAGCTCGGTCTCGGTGGCCGCGCCGACCTTGATCAGCGCGACGCCGCCGACCATCTTGGCCAGCCGCTCCTGCAGCTTCTCGCGGTCGTAGTCGGAGGTGGTGTCGTCGATCTGAGTCCGGATCTGCTTGATCCGGGCCTGGATGTCGGTGCCCTTGCCCTTGCCTTCGACGATGGTGGTGTTGTCCTTGTCGATGACGACCTTCTTGGCCTCGCCCAGCCAGTCCATCCCGACGTTCTCGAGCTTGACGCCGATGTCCTCGGTGATGACCTTGCCGCCGGTCAGAATGGCGATGTCTTCCAGCATGGCCTTGCGGCGATCGCCGAACCCGGGGGCCTTGACCGCGGCGCAAATGAAGGTGCCCTTGATTTTATTGACGACCAGGGTGGCCAGGGCCTCGCCCTCGACCTCTTCGGCCACGACGACGAGCGGCTTGCCCATCCGGGCCACGTTCTCGAGCAGCGGGAGGAATTCGCGCAGGTTGCTGATCTTCTTCTCGTGCAGGAGGATCAGCGGGTTCTCCAGGACGCATTCCATCCGGTCGGGATCGGTGATGAAGTAGGGCGAGAGGTAGCCGCGGTCGAACTGCATGCCCTCGACGATGTCCAGGTTCGTCTCCATGCCCTTGGCTTCCTCGACGGTGATGACGCCGTCCTTGCCGACCTTGGCCATGGCCTCGGCGATGATCTTGCCGATGCTCGCGTCGTTGTTGGCCGAGATGGCGCCGACCTGGGCGATCATCTCGCCGCTGACTTCGCGGCTGAGCTTCTTGAGGTCGCTGACGACGATCTCAACGGCCTTGTCGATGCCCTTCTTGATCATGGTCGGGTTGGAGCCGGCCGTGACGTAGCGGAGGCCTTCGGAATAGATGATCTGGGCCAGGACCGTGGCCGTGGTCGTGCCGTCGCCGGCGACGTCCGACGTCTTGGAGGCCACTTCCTTGACCAGCTGGGCGCCCATGTTCTCGAGGTGGTCCTTGAGCTCGACTTCCTTGGCCACCGTGACGCCGTCCTTGGTGCTGGTGGGGGAGCCGAACTTCTTGTCGATGACCACGTTCTTGCCGCGGGGGCCGAGAGTGGCCTTGACCAGGTTGCTCAAAACGTTGACGCCTTTGAGAAGGTGGTGCCGGGCGTCATCGCCTAAAAGAATTTGTTTAGCCATTGATATGTCTCCTTATGTATTCCGGGGTCTTAGGTGACGATGGCCAGGATCTCTTCCTCGCGGAGGATGAGATGCTCGACGCCTTCGATCATGACTTCGGTGCCGCTGTACTTGCCGATCAGGACCTTGTCGCCCTTCTTGACTTCCAACGGGACAACCTTGCCGTCTTCGTTGACCTTGCCCTTGCCGGCCGCGATGATCTCGGCCTGCTGGGGCTTTTCCTTGGCGGTGTCCGGGATGATAATGCCGCTGCGCCGGACTTCCTGTTCCTCGATCCTCTTGACCAGGACCCGGTCATATAACGGGGAAATCTTCATGAAAACCTCCTCCAAAATTGGGAATTTAGCAGTCTTGATAGACTGGTGCCAATATAACGAAAACAAGAGCCATTGTCAAGGGGAAAAACGCAAAAATTAGCAGACCTGAGCGTCGACTGCTAAAATTTCTTGATCTTAAGTGATTTGGCCCTGTTGTGGAGGGTATTTCGATGCAATCCGAGAGCTTTGGCCATCTCGGATTTGTTTCCGTCGTGCTTCTTCAAGGACGCCTCGAGATAGAGCTTTTGGAACTCCCTCTCGGCGTCCCGGAAGCGGACCCCCTTCTCGACCATATCCTCGATCAGGAGCTCCATCTTCTGATGGATGTTGAGCTCTTTAAATTTTTTGTCCATGGTCGACCCCGCCGGCGGAAATGTTCTCGTAAGCGCTCTTGATCTGGTCCTTGAGCTCTTGCGGGATGAACTGGACGACGGTCTTGGTGACTTGGTAGACAAGGGGAGCCATCTTAGACCCCATCAGGGCGCTTTTATTGACTGGGAACGCCAGCAGCGCAAAGACGACGGCCCCGGCCACGAGCACGCCCTCGAGGCAGCCGATGAGGCCGCCGAGGATGTGGTTGACGAAGCCGAGAGAGCCCTTGGTCGCCTTGGCGATCATCCCGGCCACGAAGCCGCCGGCGATGAGGACGGCCAGGAAGACCAGCAGGAATCCGACGAAGCTGGCCGCGGTCGGGTTCTTGATGAACTTCGCGGCGAAGGAGGCCACCGGGCCGTAGAAGCGCGCGGCGATCACGATCCCTAGGATGATGACGATCAGCCCGACCAGCTCACGGACGAATCCCTTGACCAATCCGATGACGACCGCCAGCAGAACGATTCCCGCCAGCGCGATGTCCAACCAGTTAAACGGCATGATCGGCCCTCCTCCTCGTTCGCAGTTCGTTTATCATTCCATAATGTCCGTCGCGAATCAAGCCGAAGGGCACCTGCGGCTTGACCCGGCCGTGGAAGTCCGAGCCGGCGGTCGCCACCAGTCCGAAGTCGCGGGCCGCGTCGGCGTAGAAGCGGGTCTGGGCCTGGTCGTGGTACGAGGTGAAGACCTCCAAGCCTTCCAGCCCGCGGGCGCGGAGCTTGGCCAGGTCGGCCCGAGTCGTGTTCTGGAAATAGGCGCCGGGATGGGAGAGCACCGGAACGGCGCCCGAAGCCGGCGCCTGATCGAGCACGTCGAGAAGCGGGATATGGCGCTTGGGGACGAACGCCGGCTTCCCCTCCATGAAGTAGTCGATGTAGAAGTATTTCGGGGCTCGGGGGCGGCCGGATTCGTCGTAGTAAACCGCAAGCCGCGGATCGCGCCGGGATTCCGGCTTGTCCAAAAGGACCTGAGCGATCTTGACTCCCAGCGGCGGAGTCGCGCCGACGGCGGCCGCGACCTCCTCCCAGGTCAAGTCGAGGCCCAGCCGCCGCAGATGGTCGACCCGCTCGCGGGCCTCGATCCAGCGGCCGTCGCTGACGGCGGCCGAGATGCGAGCCACGGCCGGGTGGCTCCAATCGAGGAGCGGCAGGAGGCAGTGAAACTCGCGGCCCTCGTATGTCGTCGTGACTTCCATGCCGGGGATGACTTCGACGGCGACCGCCCGGCCCAGCGCGATCGCTTCGGGATATGCGGCCACGGTGTCGTGATCGGCGAACGAGACGGCCACGAAGCCCGCGGCCCGGGCCATCGCGACGATTTGGGCGGTCGTAAATTCGCCGTCGCTGGAGAAGGTCGAGTGGATGTGGAAGTCGACGAAGCCGGGCTTCACTTTAGAGTTCGGCTTTCCCGGTCAGCAGGCGGAAGATCTCGAGATATTTTTCGGATGTTCTGGCGATGATGGCTGGGGGCAGGGCCGGCGGCTCGGATTGCTTGTCCCAACCGGTGGTCTCCAGGTAGTCGCGGACGAACTGCTTGTCCAGGCTGGGCTGGCCCTTGCCGGGCTCGTAGGAGGCCAGCGGCCAGAAGCGCGAGGAATCGGGGGTGAAGATCTCGTCGATCAGGATCAGGTCGTCGCCGTCCAGCCCGAACTCGAACTTGGTGTCGGCGATGATGATGCCCTTGGACAGGCCGTGCAGAGAGGCCTTCTGGAAAAGGTCCAGGCTGGTCTTGCGAACCTTCTTGGCCAGGGCCGAACCGACGGTCCGCTCCATCTCCTTGAAGGAGATGTTCTCGTCATGGCCCTGGTCGGCCTTGGTCGAGGGAGTAAAGATCGGCTCTTCCAGGCGGTCGGACTCGCGCAGGCCGGCCGGTAGCTTGAGGCCGCAGACTCGGCCGGATTTTTTATATTCCTTCCAGCCGGAGCCGGCCAGGTAGCCGCGCACGACGCACTCGATCGGCAGGGCTTTGGTCTTGCGGACCAGCATCGAGCGCTTGTCCAGGACGGCCCGGTGCGGCTGCAGGACGGCGGGAAAAGCGGCCGCGTCGGCCGTAACGACATGGTTCTCGACGATGAGCGAGGTATAGTCGAACCAGAACGCGGAGAGCTGGGTCAGGACCGCGCCCTTAAACGGGATGATCGAGGGCAGGACATAGTCGAAGGCCGAGATGCGGTCCGTGGCGACGATGAGCAGGTTCTCGCCAACCTCATAGACGTTCCGCACCTTGCCCTTCTTGAAGAGGGGCAAGCCGGGCAAGTCGATGTCGGCAAAATCTTGGGTCATGGGTCACCTTAGGACGTGATGGGTCGGCTCGAATCGTGGAAATGATACTCCAAAGGGGAAACCCAAATCAAACGGGCTCGGAGTATGGGGATTCGCTCTGGCGGAAATTTTTGCGCCGTTTCGGCTCGGTTTTCTCGGCGGCTCGGAACTCGCGTCCCGTGCTCGATCTTACGGATTTGGCCCGGGACACTCAAACATCCTCGCCGGCCGGCCTCTTTCCGGGCCGGCTGCCCTCGAAAATCGAGACAACGCAGCGAAATTTCCGCATCGGCGCTCAACCCCACACTCCTCGCCCAAGCATAAGAGCTTTTCTGAATGGCAGTCGTCCGTGCCCGCTCGGTCGCCCGGGCTATCGTCCGAGCCAGCCGCGGAGGATTGCGGCCTGCTCGGGGGTCGGATCCGGCAGGCGAACGATCCGGACCGAGGGAGCCGCCTGCCCGGCCCGGCCGGAGGGCGATGTTTGAGCGGTTGGAGGCGCCGCAACCGTCTCCAAGGCTAGGCCCGCGCAGCCCAGGTATTTGGCATAGTCGACCGGCTTGGCCGTGTCCGCATAAGAGAAGACTTCCGAGAGCGTTTCCCCGGCGGTTTTCTCGCAGACGGCCCGCAGCTCGGCTTCGGTAAAACCGCGCCCCTTTTCCCGGTAATACTCTTTATAGAGGGCCCTCATGACATCGTCCAGGGATCGAGCCCCGGCGGTCGCCTTGCGGATGGCCAGGTCGAGCAGCAGGCCGATCACGGCGCCCTTGTCGTAATAGGAGACCGTGGTCGCCGGATCGCCGCCGAAGGGACCTTGATCCCAGGAAACGTAGCTCGATTCGGCCGCCGACTGAACGAGCCGGCCGGGCCGCCGCTCGACGGCGGTGATGGGCGAGGCGGCGGCGGCCAGCATCTCGTCCTCGCCCAGGAAGCCGGCCCGCCGCATCACGATCGTCTCGTAATAGACGGTGAAGCCCTCCGCCATCCAGAGCATGCGGGTGCGATTCGGCCGGCTATAATCGAACGGGCCCAGCTCGAACGGCCGGATTCGCTTGACATTGTAATGATGGAAGTACTCGTGGGCCAGGTACTTGAGGGTGCCGCGGTGGGTCGCGGCCGAATAGCCGCTCAAGCCGCCGAGGGACACGGCCATGGAGCCGGCGTGCTCGATGCCCCCCCGGCCGGGACCGACGGCCAGGAAGGCGTAGCGCTTGTAAGGAATCTCGCCAAAAATCGAGACGGCCGCCTCGACCAGGCGTTTCAAGTCGGAGACGAAGGCGGAACGGTCAAACTCGCCCAAGTCGAAGCCGTAGAAGGCATGGGGCACGCCGCGCACCTCGAAGGACAGCCGCTCGAGATTTCCGATCAGGAAAGGGCTGTCGTAGAGGGCGTCGAAGTCGGGGGCGGCGAACGTGCGGGGTCTTCCGGGGACCGGGTCAAGGCCGGTCGCGACATCCTTCCAAAACGGACCGGGGTCGATCGTCACTATGACGGGCAGCCCGAGCCGCCTGTCCGGGTAGAGGAATACGCCCGGAGGGGCGATATAGGCCCGCTTCTCGTTCAGGCCGCTCTGAGTGATGAACGGGGCGGGAACCTTGATGTCATAGCGGATCGTGAAGCGGGCCGCTCGTCCCGTTTGTACGCGCCAGGCATCGGCGGCCGACTTCTCCCAGAAGAGCGGCCGGCCGCGTCCGTCGAGGGCCAGAAAGCCCTGGACGCCGGACGGGTAATCCATGACGCCGTAATAGCCCGGCATCCAGACGGGCATCCGAAAGCTTTGCGGCCCGCCGGGCCAGCCGTCGCAGCGGAGCTCGACGTGGAAAAGTCCCGCTGCCGGGTCCCCCACGGACACCGTGTAGGCCATGCTGAAGGGTACGGCGCCGCCCCGGCTTGTAACGGGCAGGGCAAGCATGCTCATTAAGAGGAAGCCAAGAATCATCCGTCGCTTCATCATCATCGAGACTCCGATCGAGCAGGGGGGTGGTCACCGGACGGGCGGATGCCGACGAAGCTGTAGATCCGGATGTCGGTCCGCCGGTCGCGGCGCCAGGAAAGTAGATTCGGATCGCAGTGGGTGCAGATACCGGAGGCATGAATCCGGCAAGCCTCGACGCCGGCCGCTTCGAGCTGGAGGCGATTGGCAGCCGGAAGATCGAGAAGGTAGCGGCCGGGGCGGCCGGGGATCGGGGCAAGATACGGCGCGGCGGCTTCGATGCCGCCGAAGGACGCCGCGACGTCTCCCCCCACTTCGTAGCAGGCGGGCCCGATGCAAGGACCCAAGGCCGCGATAAGGGAGGCCGGATCGGACCCGAATCGAGCCACGAGCGCAGCCACTGCGGCGGCGGCGATACGGGCCGCCGTGCCGCGCCAGCCGGCATGGACCGCAGCCACGGCCCGCCGTTCCGCATCGACGAGAAAAAACGGCAGGCAGTCGGCCGTCTTGATGATCAGAAGAAGCCCCGCCGTAGCCGTCATCAGGGCGTCGCCGTCGGTTTTGTCCGGCAGGACGTCGTCCACGGCCAGAACGTCGGCCGAGTGGACTTGGTGGAGAAGGACGGGCCGCATGCCGTTCGCCTCGGCCAGGTCGGCCAGGTCCGCTTCGTCGAACCGGCGGGTTCCGAAGCCATGGA
>JAPKZJ010000012.1 GCA_026393855.1 Candidatus Aminicenantes bacterium | reverse complement strand
TGTGGCCTAGGGTCGCTTCGGCCGTCCCCCAGGCGAGGCCCCAGGCGAAACAGGATCGCAGCTGCGCCGTCGGAATCCGCTGTTCGTCCATGCCCTCATTTTACGCGGGTCGCGCCCGGCGTCAAGGCTTCGATGAGCACGGCTAGCGGCGGGCGGAAAGCTCCGCGATGGTCTGCTCCAGGAGGCGGTTGAATCCCGCTGAATCTTCGAGCTGGGGAAAGTGACCGCGGCCGGCCATGATTTGGATTTCGAACGAGGCCGCCAGCTTGCGGTTGCCCTCGACGTTCGTCGGAATCCGGTCCGAGTTGATGACCCGGATCGGCACCCGGACGTCTCGTAGCGCCCGGGCCGGGACGTAGGCGAACAGCGCTTCGAACACGGCCAGGGCCACTTGCGGCGGGGCGGACGACATGTCCCGGACGATGCTCTCGACCAGATCCGGGTTCGTTCCCCAGGGGAACATCGCCCGGACGAAGAAGCCGGCGGCCGCCTTGAAGTCGGCCCGGAACGGTGCCAGGTATTGGGCGATCTCGTCCGGGCTCATGACCGCGCCCAGATCCTGGAAGGTATCGACGCCGATGATGCCCAGGACGCGGTCCGGCAGGAGGCGGGCCGCCTCCAGGCAGACTTCGCCTCCCATGGAATGGCCGACGAGGACAACCCGGCGCAGCTTTTCCCTCTTGACCACGGCGGCGACGTCCGCTCCGAAGGCCGGGATGGACCATTCCGTACGATCAGCGCCCGATTCTCCGTGCCCGGCGAGGTCGACGGTCACGACGGCGTGCGTCGGCGCGAAGGCCGCGATCTGGTTCCGCCAATAGGTCCGGTCGCAGCTCCAGCCGTGGACGAAGACCAGGGCTGGCCGGCCCTTCCCCTCGATGTGATACGCGATCCGGACGCCGTCCGCGGTGGCGACGAAGCGGTCCGGCCCGCGCCGGGCGCAGGCCGCGGCGAACGCGATCAGAAGGACCGCGGCGGCGAGGGCGGCGGCGGCAAGGACCGCCGCCGCGCGGCGGGCGTAAGGCCGCGCCCCCGTCATGGGGTCACTTCAATAGGCCGCGGGCCTTGAGCAGAGGCTCGACCTTGGGCTCGCGTCCGCGGAAGGCCTTGTAGAGGTCCATCGGCTCCTCGGTGTTGCCCTTGGCCAGGATGTTGTCGCGGTAGCTCTTGGCCGTGGCCTGGTCGAACAGGCCCTTCTCCTTGAAGGCTTCGAAGGCGTCCTTGTCCAGGACCTCGGACCAGATGTAGCTGTAATAGCCGGCCGAATAGCCGTCGGCGAAGATGTGGGAGAAGTAGGGGCTGCGATAACGGACCACGATTTGGGGGATCATCCCGATCTTCTTCATCGAGGCGTTCTCGAAGGTCGTCGCGTCCTTCTCCTCGGGTGCCGCCAGCGTGTGCCAGTCCATGTCCAGCAGGCAGGCCGAGACATACTCGACCGTTATGAAGCCTTGGTTGAACTGCCCGGCCTTCTTGATCTTGTCGACCAGCTCCTGCGGGATGGGCTGGCCGGTCTTGTAGTGCTTGGCATAGGTCTTGATGACCTCGGAATCGCCGGCCCAGTTCTCCATGATCTGCGACGGCAGCTCGACGAAGTCGCGCGGCACGTTGGTCCCGGCCAGCGACTCGTAAGTCACGTTCGAGAGCAGGTCGTGCAGGGCGTGGCCGAACTCGTGGAAGAGGGTCTGGGCTTCCTCGAAGGTGATGAGCGAAGGCTTGTCGGCCGTCGGCTTGGTGAAGTTGCCGACGTTGTAGACGATGGGCGTCACCCGCTTACCGTCCATCGCCGACTGCTCGCGCAGGGCGTTGGACCAGGCGCCGCCCCGTTTGGAGGGGCGGGGGAAATAGTCGGAGTAGAGGATCCCGATGTGCCGGCCGTCGGCTTCCTTGACCTCGAAGACCTCGACGTCGGGATGATAGACCGGAATATCCTTGCGGGGCGTGAAGGTCAAGCCCCAAAGCTTGGTCGCCGTGTCGAAGGCGCCCTGGCGGACGGCCTTGAGCTCGAAGTAGGGCCGCAGGGCCTCGTCGTCAAGGTCGTACTTGGCCTTTTTCAGCTTATCGGCGTAATACCACCAGTCCCAGGGCTGGAGCGGGCCGGCGATGCCGTCCTTGGCCAGCAGGGCCTGCAGCTCCTTGGCCTCGGCCTTGGCCATGGCCAGGGCGGGCTTCCAGATCTGGTCGAGCAGGCCGTAGACGCCGGCCGGTGTCTTGGCCATGGCCTCTTCCAGCACGTAGTCGGCGTGGGTCTTGTAGCCGAGCAGGTTGGCCCGCCTGACGCGCAGGGCGGCGACCTTGCTCAGGACGATCTTGTTGTCGGCGTCGTTACCGTTGTCGCCGCGCTTGGTGAAGGCCCGGAAGAGCTTCTCGCGAAGGTCCCGCTTGGCCGAATACTGGAAAAACGGGATGCAGGAGGGCTTGTGCAGGGTGAAGGCCCACTTGCCTTCCAAGCCCTTGGCCTTGGCCGCGTCGGCCGCGGCGGCGGCCACGTCGGCCGGGAGGCCGGCCAGGTCCTCGGCCTTGTCGACGACCAGGGTGAAGCCGTTGTCCTCCTTGAGGACGTTCTGTCCGAACTTGACGCCGAGGACGGTCAGCTCCTCGTTCACCTTCCTGAGCTCCGCTTTCTTGGTTTCGTCCAGGGCGGCGCCGCTTCGGACGAAGTCCTTGTAGGTCTTCTCCAACAGCCGCGATTGCTCGGGCCTGAGACCGAGCCCGGCCCGGGCGTCATAGACGGATTTGATCCGGGCGAAGAGCTTGGCGTCCAGGACGATATCGTCGGCGTGCTTGGACAGCAGGGGGGCGATGTCCTGCTCGATCTTCTGGATCTCGTCGCTGGTGTGGTTGTTGGTGTAGAGCCCGAAGACGCTGTTGACCTTGGTCAGCAGGCGGCCGCTCCGCTCCAGCGCCTCGAGCGTGTTGGCGAAGGTCGGGGCTTCGGTCGACGCGGAGACGGCGGCGATCTCGGCCTTCTGGTCGGCCATGCCCTTCTCGAAGGCGGGCATATAGTGAACGGGCTTGAACTGATCGAACGGGGGCGTCCCGAAGGGCGCCGTCCATTCGGTGAAGAACGGGTTGACGGCGGGAGTGGTCACGGGGGCTTGGGTCTCCTTCGGCCCGCAGGCCAGGATCAGAACCGCCAGAGAGGCGGCGAGGACGAGGACTTTCTTCATGCGGGGTCTCCTTGCGCGGACGCGTTGCCCGAAAAGGGTATTTTAACAGGTTGCCCGGAAAGTCAGAAACCGGCTTGCCGGGCGACGGCCAGGAACTCGGCCAGGATCATGGCCGTGGCCCCCCAGATGGCGTGGCGGCCGAAAGCGTAGAAAGGGACTCGGACGGCCCCCCGCTCGAGATGCCAAGTCTCTTCACGCCCCGTCGCCGGATCGAGGAGATGGGTCAGCGGCACTTCCAGGAGCTCGGCCACTTCGGCTTCGGACGGGACGAAGGCCGGAGCGGCGGCCGCCAGGCCGACGACCGGATAGATGCAGAAATTGCTGGGCGGCACGTAGAGGGGCGTCAGGCGGCCGGCCACTGCCACGGCGGCCGGCGGGACGCCCACCTCCTCGTGGGCTTCGCGCAGGGCGGCCTGGAAGAAGTCTTCACCCGCTTCGAGCTGGCCGCCGGGGAAGGCGATCTGGTCTTTATGGTGGGGCGCGGTGTCCGGGCGGCGGATGAAGACGATATGGGCCTCCCCGCCCTTGGGATAGAGCAGGATCAGCACGCCCGCCTTCAGGCTGTCGCCTTCCGCTTCCTCCCAGGTCTTGTCGCCTGCCCGCGGCCGCGGTGCCATTTCGAGCTGGGCGGCCAGGCCGGGCCGCGGCCCGGCCAGGGCGGCGCGCAGATCGGTCAGGGAGGGCCATCGGGACGGGGTCATATCCATCTTCAAATCTTAAGGACTTTGGCCCCTCGGAGGCGGCGGGCCTTGAGATCCCGCAGGGCCTCGTTGGCCTTGGCGAAGGGATAGACTTCGATGTCCGGCCGCAGGCCGGCCTCGGCCGCCAGAGCCAAGAACTCGGCCATGTCCCGCCGGGTCACGTTGGCCACGCTCTGAAGCGACTTCTCCATCCAGAGATGGGTCGGATAATCGAGCGAGCGCCAGGCGTCTTTGTCCCCGTCTTCCTTCCGGATGGCGTTGACGATCAGCCGGCCCCCGGGGGCCAGGGCCCGCAGCGCAGCCAGGACCGGTTTCCAGGCCGGGGTCGTGTCGATGATCGCGTCGAGCGGCTCGGGGGGCGCATCCTCCGTGTCGCCGGTCCAGGCCGCGCCCAGCTCGCGGGCGAAGGCCCTCTCTTCGGCCGAGCGGGCGAAGACATGCACGCGCAGGCCCGGCCACCGGAAGCGCGCGGCTTTGAGGACGAGATGGCCCGAGGCTCCGAATCCCGTCAGGCCCAGCGTTTGCCCGTCGGCGAGCCCGGCCAGCCGAAGCGCCCGCCATCCCACGGCGCCGGCGCAGAGAAGCGGCGCCGCCTCGAGGTCGGGCAGAGCCGCCGGCACGGGCACGACGAACGCCGCGGGCGCGGTCATGAATTCGGCATAGCCGCCGTCCGCGTCGCGGCCCGTGGCCCGGAAGTCGGGGCAGAGGTTCTCCCGGCCGGACAGGCAGGCGGGGCAGCGGCCGCAGGCCGAATGAATCCAACCCACGCCGACCCGGTCGCCTTCTTTAAGCGAGGTGACACCGCGCCCCCGTCCGGCCACGCGTCCGACGACCTGGTGGCCGGGGATGACCGGGAGGCGGGGCGGAGGCGTGCGTCCCTCGATCTCGTCGAGCTCGGTGTGGCAGACGCCGCAGGCGGTTACGCGAAGAAGGGCTTCCCCCTCCCGAGGCTCCGGCGCCGGCCGGTCGGTCGCCGCGAGCGGATCGGAGCGGCCGTCCACCGGGCCGAGCCGGACGATGGCCATCGCTTTCATGGAACCTGCCATGGCCGCATTTTAACATAGGAATGGAAAAGGGATCCGCGACGGGAACGAGGGGAGGCAGCTGCGGCTCAGGATTCGGAGAGGAAGAGGCCCTTGAGCTTGGAGGCTGACCGGAAGAGATGCGCCCGGACGTTGCCTTCGCTGCAGTCCAGCTGATCGGCGATCTGCCGGATGTCGAGCTGGTCGACGTAGCGGAGGGAGAAGATCGCCCGCTGGCGGGGGGACAGGATGCCGACCGCATCCTGCACCCGTCGCCGGATGCCGCGGCCGATGGCGACCTGCTCGGGCGAGGGGTTCGAGGATGGGGGATCCTGCGGCATAGCGTCCAGGGACGTCGTCCGCCCCCAGCGGCGCTTGCGGACCCTGAGATGATCGATGGCGCAATGGACGCAAATCTGATTGATCCAGGCCGGGAGGCCCGAGCCCAGGTTGAGGTCGAAGCCGGAGATGGCGTCAAAGGCCTTGATGAAGGTTTCCTGGACGACGTCTTCGGCATCCTCGGGGGATCTCAGGTAGCGGAGGGCCAGGCGAAAGATGCGGTCGCGGTTTTGGAGGTAGATCTGCTCGAGGGCGTCGGAGCGCCCTTCCTTGGCCAGCTCGACCATCATCTGCTCGGTCATGCCTGCTCCCTGAACGATAGACAGAAAAGCAGGATTCATGCCAATCCGAAATAAGGGGAAAAACCGATCGGGACGAGCCGCTTTGTAACGATTCCGTCCGGATTGATAAGTTTTTTTACGGCCTAAATAAGGCTCTTCTCCCGACTGCGGGGGATGGTCAGGCGGCACGGTATTTGGCGAACGGCGAAACCGCGCGGGTTTAGCTTTTTTTGCGAACCTCTTTGAAGGAACCCAACCCTCGCGGGGACGATCGAGGCGATGTCCGTCCGAGGACTGCGAAGCGCGGCGCCTGCCGAGACAGTTTTGATTCCGAAGGCGCATAACACCTTTAATCGTATTGATATCACCACCCCAGCCCCTCCTTCGAAGGAGGGCGCAGGTTAGCGCCTTCGGCTGCATGTGCCGAGGCGAGTAGCGCAAAAAAGGCGTGAAAAACCCACGCCGCCGGGCCGAATACCGTGACGCAGGCCCCGCAGTCGGGAGAAGCTCCTTATATCAGGCTCTTGACCTGCTTGAAGGTCTCCAGGATCCGGTCAACCTGAGCGTCGGTATGGGTGGCCATGTAGCTTGTCCGCAGTAGCGCGTAGCCCGGGGGAACGGATGGCGGCAGGGCCACGTTGGTGTAGATGCCGGCCTCGTAGAGGGTCTTCCAGGCCATCAGGGTCTTCATCTCGTCGCCGATGACGATGGGGATGATCGGGGTCTGGCTGGGGCCGATGTCGTAACCCATCCCCTTGAGCTCGCGGCGCACGCGCGCGCCGATCTTGTTGACCCGCTCGATGCGTTCGGGCTCCCGCTCCATGATGTCCAGGCAGGCCAGAACGGTGGCCACGTTGGCGGGGGGAAGGCTGGCGCTGAACATGAACGGCCGGGCGAAGTGCTGAATCCAGTGGACGGCTTCCTTGGTCCCGGCGATGACGCCGCCGAGGGAGGCGAGGGATTTGCTGAACGTGCCCATGACCAGGTCGGGCCATTCGGGGTGGCCGAAGTGGTGGGCTGTGCCGCGGCCGCCGCCCAGGACGCCGATGGCGTGGGCGTCGTCGACCATCAGCCGGGCGCCGTATTTCCGGCAGAGCGGGGCGATCTTGTCCAGCGGAGCGATGTCGCCGGCCATGCTGAAGACACCGTCGACGATGACCAACCGGCCGACGTTGTCGGGGCTGGCTTTGAGGATGGCTTCCAGGTCGGCCGGGTCGCTGTGCTTGAACAGCCGCAGGTGGACCTTCTTAAGGACCTTGGCCATCCGGATGCCGTCGACGATGGAGGCGTGGACCTCCTTGTCGGCGATGATGATGTCGTCCGTGTCCATGATGGCTGCGATCGAGCCCAGGTTGGTCTGGAACCCGGTGCTGAAGACGAGGGAGGCCTCCTGGCCGATGAGCTTGGCCAGCCGGCGTTCGAGCTCGATGTGCATCTGCAGGGTGCCGTTGAGGAAGCGGGAGCCCGTGCAGGAAGTGCCGTATTTCTCGATGGCCTTGATGGCGGCCTCTTTGACATAGGGATGGTTGGTCAGCCCCAGGTAGTTGTTGGAGCCGATCATCAGGAAGCGCTTGCCTTCGATAAAGACTTCCGTGCCCTCGGCGTGCTCGATGGGGATGAAATAGGGGTAGATTCCCATCTCGATGGCCGTCATGGGGTTGGTCGGATAGCCATATTTCTGAGCCACTTCGGCGGAAGTGTAGAATCCGCGGCATTTTTCGAAGAGATCCATGATTGCCTCCTGGCTGGAATCCAGGCAACTATAAACTTTCCCGGTCTCCCCGTCAAGGAAGCGGGTCTAAAGATATATCTGATCATTTCGATATGTCGGGAAAACTAAGCACAAATGACTATTTTTTCCCTTTGTGATAGCCTAAATTGTCCTTTCCTTTGGGCAGGCTTAGGGTTTTTCAGAATCGAGAGGTGATCCATGAAGCTGCGATACCATCAGATCGACGCCTTCAGCGACCGGCTCTTCGGCGGCAATCCGGCCGGAGTCTGCCCCCTCGAAGCCTGGCTGCCGGCCGAAATCATGCAAAAGATTGCCATGGAGAACAACCAGGCCGAAACCGCCTTCTATGTGCCCGGACCCGGCCGCCACGCCATCCGCTGGTTCACCCCTGCGGTCGAGGTGGACCTTTGCGGCCACGCCACCCTGGCTGCCGCTTATGTCATTTTCCACGTCGACGGGTTCGCCGGCCCGCGGATCGAATTCGATTCCCGGAGCGGCTTGTTGACCGTCCGACGCGACGGCGAACGGCTGACGCTCGACTTCCCGGCCGACGAAATCGTCCCGGTCGAGCCTCCGGAGCTGTTGGTCGAGGGCTTGGGCGCCCCTCCCGCCGAAGCCTATAAAGGCAAGACCGATTATATGCTCGTCTACGACACGGCCGAGGCTGTGGCAGACATGCGGCCGGACTTCGGCCTGGTCGCCAAGGTCCCCGCGCGCGGCGTCATCGTCACCTCGCCCGGCCGCGATACGGATTTCGTTTCCCGCTTTTTCGGTCCCCAGGTCGGGATCGATGAAGACCCGGTGACCGGCTCGGCCCACACGACCCTGACGCCCTACTGGGCCAAGCGGCTTCGGAAGGCCGAGCTCACGGCGGCCCAGCTTTCCAAACGGGGCGGGCGGCTGTGGTGCAAGCTGGTCGGGGACCGGGTCGAAATCTCGGGCCAAGCCCGGGCTTACCTTCGCGGCGAAATCGAGATCCTTTAAATCTCGATTATTCTTTCATCTCCGGGCGATCAGGCGGTACGGTGTTCGGCCAACGGCGAAACCGCGAGGGAAAAGCTTTTTATTCCGAAGGCGCACAACACTTTTATTCTCATTGATATCACCTCCCCTACCCCGCCTTCGAAGGCGGGGATAGGATAGCGCCTTCGGCTGCATGTGCCGAGGGATGTTTGAGCACGAGACGATCATGGGGAACGAGACAAAGTGGGCGATTATGCAGATTGGAGAGATCGAATATGCGGAGTTCCGCCCTCGCGGGGATTGTCGAAGCGACGTCCCTACGAGGACTGCGAAGCGCTGCAGGCGCCGAGAAGAGAAGCGCAAAAAAGGCGTTAAAAACCCGCGCCGCCGGGCCGAATACCGTGCCGCAAGCCCGGAGATGAGAGCCTGCTTTATAGCGCTTTAATAATGATCGTCTCGCCTGCTTTGGTCTTTCTGACAATGATCGCATCGGCAGTTTTGGATGCTTTTCCGTTGATGAGATAAGGCCCGGCAAACGGAGACTCCAAGCGGAGCATCCCGCCCTTTTCGGACCGGATCGTCACTTCCGTCACGGCGCCGCCCACGCGCTTCGCCGAGACGAGGAAAGCCCCGTCCGCCCGTAGGCCGCGGAATTCCACTTCGCTCCACGACGCCGGCACGGCGGGGAAGACGCGGATGGTGCCGGTGTGGCTTTGCAGGAGCATCTCCTGGACGCCGGCGGCGAAGGCGAAGTTGCCCTCCAGCGTGAACGGCCGATAGAGGAATTTTGATTTTCCGGACTTGCTCTGATCGCCGTTGGCGTGGAAGCCGTTCGGGAGGCAGAAAGACGAGGCGAAATCGCGGAGGGCCTTGGCCGCCCCTTCTCCGTCGCGGGCTCGGGCCTTGAGGTTCCCCAGCCAGGCGTAGGAATAGCCGCACCAGTAGTCGGGCCCCACCCGATCGAGCGTGGCCAGGGTTTTATTGATCACCGCCGCCTCGGCCTCGCCGTGCGCAACATCGATCAGGCCCAGCGGGTGGAAGGCCATGAGGTGGGAGAAATGCCGATGCGATTCGGCGTAGGGCAGGCCGGGCGCGAACATCAGTCCCGACTCTGTATCGATGGCGAAGTCGGGCCACTCGGCTGCGATCGCGGTCCAACGCGCCGCCTCGTCTTCGAGGCCGAGCTCAGCGGCGAGCTCGGCCGCAGCGCCGAAGGCCCAGCGGATGAGGGCCAGGTCGTAATTGGTCGTCTCGGCGAACCAGGCTTTGGCCGAGTTGTCGAAGATCTCGGGGCTGGAGCTGGCGGGCAGCCGCCGCCGGCCGTCTTCGCCGCTGGCCGAGAGCTGCTCCAGATGGACCGCCACGTCTCGGATCCAAGGATAGGCCCGCTCGGATAGAAAGACTCTATCCCGGCTGAAGCGCCAGTGGAGATAGAAGTGCTGGGCCAGCCAAGCCGAGACCGTGGGGGAGAAGGAATATTGGATCCAGCCGCCCATCGGCTGGCCGAGCAGGGTCGAAACGCCGGGGACGTTCAGGCCGTCCGTTCCGAAGTAGGACTTGGTGTAGCGCTTGAATTCTCCCCGCTTCTCCCATAGCCAATCCAAGAATCCCAACCCCTCCTCGAGGTGGTCGGCGGCATAGCACGGCCAATAGCTGAGCTGGGTGTTGAGATCGTGATGGAAGTCGCCCTTCCAAGGCGGGAGCTTGCCGTTGTCGGCCGTCCAGACCGCTTGCAGCGAGATGGGCGGCGCCCCCCGGCGGGCCGCGGCACCGAACTTGGCCTGCTCCAGATACCATTGCCGTTCCAGGACGGCGTCGGGCAGACGGATGGCCGAGTGAGCCCAATACTCCTTCCACCAAGCGGCGTGCGGAAGTCGGCTGGCTTCGAACCCGGCCCGGGCCTCAGCGATGGCCTGATCGGGTGCGGCCGTCTCGCCGCGCTCGTCGGAGAAGCGCGAGGTCACGCTCCAGGCGCCTTCGACGACCCCGGGAGCCGTTTCGCGCCAGACTGCGGCGACGAGGTAATAGAAGCCGCCCCAGCCGTCCTGACGGTAGACGATCGTGTTCGGCCCCGTCCGCACGTCGCCCTGCCGGTACCCGAGCCGGCGCAGGTCCTGCCCGGTGACCGAGTCCGC
Organism: Candidatus Aminicenantes bacterium; assembly: GCA_026393855.1. Classification (NCBI taxonomy): domain Bacteria; phylum Candidatus Aminicenantota; species Candidatus Aminicenantota bacterium. The sequence goes on along the minus strand of JAPKZJ010000012.1, from coordinate 9,969 downwards.
TTCACCGCCGACTGCGAGCGTCTGATAGGCCGGCATCCGCAGAATCGGCTGGAAGCCGGACGCGACGCCGCTCCAGCGGAACCAGCCCGCTGGAGAGGCGGCGTGGACGAACGTCTCCAGCATCCGGCCGTCTTCCCAGCGGACCGTCGCCAGGCCGTCGGCGAGGGACAACCGGGCTTCCTTGACCGGACCCCAACCGCCGATATCGAACTCGAGAGCGGCCGCGGGAATCTTAGAAGGGGCGGGCTCGGCATCGTAGGGAACGTCGAATTTCTTCTGGACTGGACCGTAGTCGTTTCTCTTCCACTGCTCGACCACCCAGCGGAACTTCCACTCGGGCGCGTCGAGGTTCTTCATCGGCCGCAGATCCCAGAGGTCGGCCCGGTCGAGGGACAGGCGGAGGAAAGAGCCGTTCTTCCAGACCAATTCGCCGAGCATACCGTTGCCGAGCGGCAGGCCTTCGTCCCAGGACAAGGGGAGCGAGGAGAAAACAAGGTCGTGACGCGGCGCCGGGCCGAGCCCGTCGGGTGCGGCTTGCGACGTTCCGGCCGAACGGCCGAGCGGCGGGAACGCGGTCAGAAGCAGAGCGGCGGCTATAGACAGTCCGGCGGGAGCCCGCATCCGGCACCTCCTTGGCGAGTTTTCCTTATACGCCAAGGAGGCGCCGGAGACAATGGCAGCTTACTTCTTCCGTTCGAAGGCCAGCGAGCCGACGTCGCCCGCCTCATGACCCCAGCCTCCGGTCATCTTGTCGCCCTCGACCTTGAGGGTAGCCGAGATCATGGCCCCGTCGGCCAGGGGGAACTTGAAGGTCAGTTTGTCGCCCTCGAGCTTGATGTCCGAGAGCGGCGTGTCCTTGGCCAGCAGGCCCACGGAATCGGACGTGATGCCGGTGTAGCCCTTCTCGGTCTTAGTCAGGACCATCGTCAGCTCGTCGATGCCCGAATTGGGGACTTCGGCCTTGCCCAGCCAAGTGCCTTCGATGCCGGCGGCCGGAGCGCCCCAGAGGATGGCGCCGACCAGCAGAATCATGGCGGCCAGAATGGCGATGATGTGTCGCATGCGATTGTCTCCTTTGACCCGTTATCGTTCGATCAGGAGCTCGTCTTTCACAAGCCCCAGCGGTAGGAAAATTTGAACATGAAGATGTTGTCGCCGGGCGCGGTCAGCAGGGCGGCCATGTCGCGGCGCAGGTTGAGCGATCCGGGATCGGCGTAGTCGGCCCGATTCTGGGTCCAGACGAGGTAAAGCAGCGAGCCCGGCCGGTATTCCCAGCGAAAGACGATCGTGCCGCGCAGGGATTTCATGTTGAAGTCGGGATCGCCGAAGGCAAACGCCGCAGCCGGGCCGTTGCCGTCGGGGTCGACGGTGTAGGCGCCGTCCGCATAGGCCAGGGACGAGGCGCCCTCGCCGTAGGCGTTAAATTCATAGGCGCGCGGCCGGGCCAATTCCTTGAAGCGGTCGAAATGGCCCACCCCGATGAACGGCTGCACATAGGCCTGGAGCGACAGCTTCGGAGTGAAGGTCCAGTTCAGACGGATTTCGGCCGAAACGATCTTCTGGTCCAACCGACCGAAGACATAGCGTTTGCCGTAGGTCTCCGTCATCAGCGGATCGGTGAAGCGGCCGACCCACTGGGACTGGGACGAATCGACCATGTACTGGGGGCCGATGGAGAGGTTGACGTTCGAGCGCGGCTTCCAGTTGAGAGACACTTGGGCCATCCAGCTGCGCGAATCCCGGGGGCTGTCGGCGTACATGCCCACGCCCTCCAGGACGAAGGGCCGGCGGCTGTCGGTTTCCAGCTGGAGCGTCGCGTTCCAGCCCCAGGGCGAGACCGCCATCGGGCCGCCGCGGGTCAACCGGTTATTCAGCGATTCGGCCGCGACGACGGCCTCCAGGTTGTAGCTCCAGAAGTTTCGGAAGACGCCCTGGGCGATGCCGACCAGGGCTTCGGTCGTCTTGTTGCCGCCGAAGTCATAGTTCTGCAGGCCCCCCAGGGCGACGAGCGCCTGCTGGAAGATCTTGCCCGGCTTGGTCCACATATAGGCGGGCAGAAACGAGAGATTGACGACATCGGAGCCGGAGCGTTGGTATCCGATGTCGTTGGGATCGAACCCGGGCGAAAGGGCGCCGACGCCGAGGACCCAGAGGAAGTTCCCGCCCTGCTTGGCGAACTGGATACGCCCACCCCAGCCGGAGAGCGACGTCGCCGCGGGATCAAGCGTGAGATAGTCCGCGTCCGGCCGCTGGAAATAGTGCATGGAGGAGGTCTGGGCGCGGTAGATGTCTTCCGGGCTGCCCTCGATCCGGGTGCCGCCGAACCAGCCGCCGACGACGTAGTTGCGCTTGGCGTCCAGGAAGGTCCAGCCGTCCATGGCCAGGCTGAAGGCGTTGCGGTTCAGGATGCCGTCCAAAGTCGGAGCGGAGTTGTCCCGCATGACCCCGGTGGCCATGAATCCGATGCCCTGCTGGCCCTGGTTGATGTCCTTCTGGGCCCGCAGGACGCCGTAATAGGAGAACGGCTCGACCTCTTCCTTGGTCCGCAGACCGAAGGAATCGACCGAGGCGTATTCCCGGGCGGTCAGGGCGTTGATGACTCCGATGTTCCAGCCGCCCAGCTTGCCGGTCAGCTTGCCCGCGCCCAGAATGTTGGTGCTTCCGGGGATGTCGGCGTAGCCGTCACCGGTCACGTAGCCCTGCGGCGAACGGCCGACGCGGCGGCTGTAGAAGAATTGCGGCTGGGGCCAGTTCATCCCGGCGTTGAGGTAGACGCCGCCGCGGCCGAAGCCGTCGAAGATCGAGGCGCCTTCGATGAAGAAAGGCCGCTTTTCCTCGTAGAAGGTCTCATAGGCCGAGAGGTTGACGACGGCCGGATCGACCTCGACCTGGCCGAAGTCGGGGTTGACGGTGGCGTCCAGGGTCAGGTTTCCGCCGATTCCGACCTTGGCGTCAAAGCCGGCGTTGCCGATCGCCTTCCGCCCCGTTTCAAAGGGGTTGCCGGGCTCCTCGGGCCGGAACTGGGCCAGCCCGGTGACATAGGGCGTGACCTCGACCCGGGCGCCGGGCCGGAAGCCGCGCAGCCCCTCGAGCCGGGCGAACTTGGAGACGAAGGCCTGCTCGTTCTTGGGCGTCCAGGCGAAGGAGGCCGTCTCGTTCTTGCGCTTGATGATGCGGCGGAAGTTGACGCCCCAGACGTACTCGTCCTGTTTGGGGAAGCGGATTTGGTTGAAGGGGATCTTGATCTCGACGATCCAGCCGTCGCCGTTGACGGAGGTCTTCCCCTCCCAGACGCCGTCCCAGGATTCGTCCTCGTTGACGTCGTTGGACAGGGCCAAGTCGGTGATCGAGCCGGCCGGGTTGATGCCGAACATGTAACCCGAACGCTTGTCGTAGTAGGAGTCGACCGCGAACATGAACCAGTCGGAGTCGACCTGGGCGTCGCGGCGGCCGAGCCGGCCTATGATTTTGGCGGGCTCGGAGTCGTGGCAATAGGCCGCCACATAAAGGGCTTTGTCGTCATACGCGATCCAGACGTCCGTCCTCTCGGTCGAAGGCTGGCCGTCGGCGGGGTCGCTCTGGGTGAAGCCCTCGGCGGCGGGGCGCTTCCATACGGCCTCGCTCAAGATGCCGTCCAGGACGATGGGGGCTTCCGTGCGGACGGCCTGGACGATCTTCTGCCCGGGCTCGGGCTTGGGCAGGACGACCTTTTTGCCCGCGGCGCCGGACGCCAGGACGGGCGCAATCAGGATTATGGCCAGAAGGGCCGCTTTCTTCATCGCACTGCTCCTCAAATTCGTTCCTCGGGCCGCTGCCGGATTCGTCCGCCGTTATGATCTACGAGATCCGGGACGGGTTTGTTCCCGATCCGCGTGGCCGGCGAAAGCGCCCGGCCGAACCGTTTCGCGTTTCGTAAGAGAGTACGGTTCGGCGACCCATAAGGTTGCTTATCCCAACGGTCCTTCAGCAAGCGGCGTGCCATCCGGAGGTTCAATGGGCATGCCCCTTGGGGAGGACGCTTGGCGGGGCTGCGCGAGGAAAGAATCTTGACACGCGGCGGCTCGGACATTGACAAAATCGAGGCCTGGCCGGTATCTTGAGCCTATGGCTGTCTATACGTTCGCGGCGCTGAAAGCCCGATTTTTAAATCGGGGTAATAAGCGCCGCTCAGTACTAACCCTGCTAATACCCCGTGCTTCTGCCCGGGGTATCGAGCGGGTTTGTTGCCCCGGTTGCGGTCGTCAATACGACGTGACTCTCTTCTCGTTCGGCGCCTCGATCCGATGCGACTGCGGCCGGGATGTGGCGCCCTTCCCGGAGCCCGGCGAGGCCGACGTGGTCGAGATGCCCGTCGATGGGACCCTTGATCTGCATTCGTTCGCGCCCGCCGATGTCAAAGAGCTGGTCCCCGAGTACCTGGAAGCTTGCCGCGACAAGGGCATATTGCGCGTGCGCGTGGTGCACGGCAAAGGGGACGGCTCCCTGCTCAAGACAGTCCACGCGATCCTTGAGCGGACGCCGGGGGTAGAATCCTTTGAATTGGCCGAATCCTGCGAAGGCGGCTGGGGCGCCACAATCGTACATTTGAAGCCCTGACGGGAAGCCTCTATATCATCCCCCCGATTTCGGGGAGAGCGGTTCGACGTACCGGATATTTTTTCTTTCACGCTTGACATCGACCTATTTGTTGAGTATATCGTATATCGATATAGCGAATAACGGTATAACGACATGCGATGTAATTTTCGGAAAGCTTCTGAGGCTCACAAATGACTGAATTTAATGAAAAAGCGAAGTCTTTAATCCCTTTGACCGAAAGCACGTTTATGATCATTTTGGCCCTTCTCCAGCCCCGTCATGGCTATGAGATTATGCAGGTAGCTTCCCGTTTGAGCGGCGGCCGGGTCAAGATCGGGCCGGGGACGCTCTATGGCGCGCTAAACGTCCTGGTCAAGCAGGGCTTGATCGAGCGGCGCGGGGAGATGGAGTTGGAGGGGGAACGGCGCAAGATCTATGGCTTGACGCCGCTCGGGGGAAGGACCGTGCGGCTCGAATGCGCCCGGCTCGAGAACCTGGCTGCGGCGGCCCGGGCCGCCTTGGAGGGATTCGCGGAAAAGTCCGAGGAGAACCAAATTGCCCGATAAAAACACCAAGACCGTTATAAGGACGTTCAACGCCTGGAACGACAGCAAGGAAGAGGCCTGGCTGCAAGCTCAAGCCCGGCGCGGCTGGCATCTCGAGGCGATTAAAGGTCTCGGCTACCACTTCCGTCGCGGCAAGCCCGAGGATGTCACATACCGGCTCGATTTCCAGTCCGGCGGCGGCAAGTTCGACAAAACCGAGTATTTGGGATTGTTCCGGGACGCCGGTTGGGAATACGTCTGCCGTTTCGGCGCCTGGTATTTTTTCCGAACGCCCACTGGGAAGGGGACGCCGCCCGAAATCCACACCGATGTCGCCTCGCGGGCCGCCAAGTATCGGCGGCTCCTTCTCCTCATGCTCATCGGCCTCATCTGCTCGATCCCAGTCGCCAGCTCGTTTTTTGGCCCCTTGAGATGGCACAACGACAGCGGGATTTGGATCGTTTTTCGAGGACTCCAGGTCGGCGCAATCGCCTTCTTTGCCTATGGCGTTATCCGGTTGATCATGCTCGTCTCAAAGCTGAAGAAATCCGCCCGCGGGACGGAGAAGATCTAGCTCTGCGCCGCGCGGTTTTAAAAGCCGCCGAAATGGCTTAAGATGGAATTCTTCCGGGAGGATCTATCATGCGCAAAACCGTCTGCCTTGCTATTCTAGCCCTACTCGTCGTGGCCGCTCTTCCCGCCGCCGCCCAGACCGCTTCTTCGCCCAAGCCGCCCACCACACGGGAGATGAACCTGCTCTGTTGGCAGGAGTTCGGCGAGCTGGTGCCCGCCCGTATCACTACGGTGCTGCTTCCGATGGGCTCGCTCGAGCCCCATGGCGTCATCCCCAGCGGCACCGACAACCTGGCTCCCGAGGCCATAGCCCGGGCCGTGGCCGAGCGGGTCGAGGCGCTCATCGCGCCGACTCTCAACTACGGGATGACGGCGGCGATGAAGGCTTTTCCCGGAGCGGTCTCGATCCCCGAGGAGGCCTACGCCCCGTTCGCCGAGGCGGTCCTGCGCAATCTAGCCGACCAAAAGTTCCGCAACATCATCGTCCTCAACGGCCATGGCGGCAACACCGCCGCCCTCAACGCCGCCGCCGTCCGGGTGGCCAACGCGGCCAAAGTGCGCATCCTGGTCGTCAATTGGTGGACGCTGGCCGACGACATCACCAAGTCGGTCTTCAAGCAGAACGGCGGCCACGCCGGCAACAACGAGACGGCTTATATCCAGGCCATCGTGCCCCAGTTCATCCATCCTGAGCGCTACAAGCCCGAGATGGCCTCGCCCAACGCTCCCGCGGGCGCCTATATGGCCGTGCCGGTGACGTCGTCCATCGGTCTTTACGAGCCGGGCCAGGGCTATCCGACGTTCGATCCCGCCCAGGCCAAAGAGTATTTCAAGCGGGTCAACGATCGCGTGGCCGAGCTCGTCCTCGACACCATCAAGAAATGGGATATGGCGGGAATCTATAAATAAGCTCGGTATTTATCAGCCGACTTTCGTCCGGGTGATCTTGGCCACCAGGTTGGATGTCGGGTCCGGACAGCGGACGAATTCGGTGGTGACCCCGTTCGGGTCGATAACTTTTTGATAGGGCGTGTTTTCGTACATCCAACCCAGGGTCACTCCCATCTCCAGCATCCGCACGAATTCGTTCAGACTGGCTCGAAGCCAGGGACATAGCTTGCCCCAGTCCGCAGGGTAGGCGAACTTGTCGCCTTTCTTGTGGCACCAGGTGTCCGTCCGGGCTTCGAAGATCTCGATGTCGATCTTGTAGCGCGGCCTCCGGACCGCGGGCGCCGCGGGCGGCGTCTGGCCTTGGGACTGGGGCTGGGCTTGGGTTTGAGCTTGGGATTGGGCGGCTTCCAGAATTCCGCCGCCGGCCGCGAGGCCGAGCAGGCTGCAGCCCGATTTGCCGAGAAACTCGCGTCGTTCCATGCATCCTCCTTGCCGTGAATCCTCGAATAGGTTCGCCTTAATAGTACGATCATTCGGCCCCGGCTGTTAAGCAGGGAATGGAAAACTGCGCCTGTCCCGACCGGGGTGCTTTTATGATCCGAAGCCGGGAATGGGAAGGCGGCTCGTGAGCTGAACAAATCCGGGCGGCCCGATCGTTATTAGAACAGGGCTTTATCTTGCGCGTCGGGGGATGCCGATGTATATTTTTGCTGGGGAATCAAGCATGGCGAATCATCTTCGGCGACGCTGGCTTCCGGCCGTCGGCTTGATGGCGGCGGCGCTCCTCACGACTTCTGGCAACGGCCGGACGAAAAACCCTGGCCAGGAGGGAATCCGCCGCTTGACGACGGCCACCGGCACCCCTTGGCTGATCCGGACCTCCACGCCGAAGGGGAGTCCTTCCCCCGGCGGTCTCGGGGGCGCGCTCGGCTGGGGCGAAAGCGCGTCGGTTCGAGAGGGAGGAAGCGATCTTTGCGGTTTGGCCATTCGGTCGGATGCCGGATGCGTGGAGCCGATCTCCGTTTACAGGCCCGAGGGGGCCGGCCCCGAGTTCCGGGGATCCCGGAACAGGCTTGTCTTCCCTTCCATGCGGGCCGGCGATATTGAAGTTTCCAGGGAAGTCGATGTCCTCGAGGGTTCCGATCTCTGCCGCTGGTTCGACTCCTTCACTAATCTGGCGGCTGAGCCCCGCACTTTCGAGGTCGCTCTGTATCATGGCTGGGGATCCGGCGATCGGCCGCTGGCGGCTGTTTCGAATGCGGATGGAAGCGTCGGGCCAGGCTCGGATGACGGATTTGTTCTAGTCCGGACCGGTCAATGGGCGAGCGGGAAGGGCGCGTCCGGCGTTCTCGGTCACGTCGTGCAGGGGGCGGACAGCCGGGCGCCGCTCCTGCGGGCTGATTTCGGAGCCGGCGGCCCGATCTACGAGCCGGGCCTGGGCCCTGTTGCGGCGATCTGGGTCTATCGCATGACTCTGGCGCCAGGCCGGCGCGGTATTCTGCTCAATGCGCTCGCGGCCGATCCGAATGCCGATATCGTGAGGGCCGAGCTGCGGCGGCATCTGGACGCCCGCCTGCTGATCCTAAACGGGCTGACGCGGGAAGAGCGGCAGTCCGTGATGAACTTCAATTCGGCCTTGGCGACGACGGCCTGGCCGCAAGTGGAGATTCTTACGCCCCATTACGGCCTCGTGGCTTCGACTTTTCCCGTCCACATTCACGCCGCCGATGTCGACAAGATTGTTCGCATGGAGCTGACGGCTTGCGCCGAAGGCGGAGGAGGGTACGACGATGTCGTCTGCAGACCCCCGTCCGTTTTCCTCGATCAAGGCCCGTCGCTGGACTATAACCTGACGATGAATCACTGCGATTTCGAGGCCGAGCGGGGCGAGCTCTATCTTTCCGCCGTCGTCCGGAATTCGGCGGGGCAGACTGCGATGGGTCAAGTCGAGTTTTCGATTTCGAACCCCGGGGGCCTCAGCCCGATCCTCGTGTCTCCGTCCAATGGGGCCGGAGTGAGCGGCAGGGTCAACGTCCATGTGGATGCCAATGCCCCTAACCCGGCCGTCCTCACAATCCTCGTCGACGGCGTGGAAAGGCACCGCGAGACGCGGGGGTACTTCGCCGATCCCCCGGGAGTCTACTGGGAGTGGGACACGACGCGGGATACGGACGGACCGCACCGGCTGGAAGCTGTTCTCAGCGATTATCAGGGGAATTCGGAACGTACCTGCCGCATAACGGTGAGCGTCTTCAACGGGATTCCGCCGACTGTGACCATCGAGAGGCCGGCTGACGGGGCCGTTGTCCACGGAACGGTCGGAATTTCCGTGCGGGCTGCCGACGATGTCCGCGTCGTCAGCCTGGGCCTGTTCCTCGACGGGGCCTCGATGGCCGAGGTGCAGGGGAGCTCGAGCTCTTTATCCGCGGAAGCCCTCTGGGAGACGATGGAAGCCGCTAATGGAACGCACGAGATCAAGGCTGTGGCGCGCGACAACGACGGGCTCGAGGCGAGCCGGGTCATCCATGTCGAGGTCAAAAACATCGTCCTAACGCTTGATGTCTCGTTGGGTGTGGACCGTGCTTGGCTGATCAAGAAGAATTATGGCATCGTTAAGCTGAGCATCGAGAACCCGGCGGGCCTCGATGTGTCCCGCTATGTCCTTTATCGATCCGCGGACGGCGCCGCATATCAGTCGATTCAGGAAGTCCCCGCGGCGAATATATCCGGGAATGCCCATACCTTCAACGATCTGACCATTCAGAAAGGGCATGCGTATTCCTACCGCGTCGAGGCGTTCGACGCGGCCGGAGCGAAGATCGGACGTTCGGCCGAAGTCACTCTTTAAAGGATTCGCCGGCTTCGGCGGAGCATCCCCTCGCCCGAACGTCGGCCGCGCTCAGAAAACGGTTTTGCCGACCAGGACGAGCCCTGCGCCCAGCATGAGGGCGTAGATCCAGCTCGCGTGGCGGCGGGCCGGGATGAGCGCTCCGAGCATCCACCCGGCCGTCGTGCCGAGGGCGATGAGGGGCAGGGCGTAGAGATAGGTTTTCAGGACGGGGCCCGTCATCAGGCCCGCGATCCCCTGGCCGATCAGGATGGCCGTCCCGGTCGGCAGGAAATATCCCTGCAGGGTGGCCCGGAACGACTTCGGCGCCCAGCCCCGCAGGGCTCCGTAGAAGATCACCGGCGGCCCGTTGGTGTTGTAGGCCGCCCCGAGGACACCGGCGACGAGCCCGAAGAGAGGGGCCGTTCGATCGGTCCGCAGGCGCAGAAGGCCGGGCCGGATCAGGTTGTAGAGGGCGAACAGGACGATGACGGCGGCCAGGATCAAGTTGACAAGGCGGCCGTTCGCGTGCTTTAAAACGAGCAGACCGAACGG